>WFLZ01000172.1 GCA_009177225.1 Clostridia bacterium | reverse complement strand
GAAAGGAATGATTTTTAATGAAATTCAAAGACGAATACCATGAAACTTTATTCTGGGTTATCATGGAAAAAATGACCCGAAAAGATGTATATCACCAGTCATTAGCATATCTGATAGCCCTTGACGACGTATGCAGAAATCACGTTGAGGAAATCTATGACTTTGAGGAACGCTGTATTAACCCCGATTCTCTCGTTGAACCGTGGCAGACTTCAACAAGCATAAAGACCATACTGTTAGCGTTTAACCTTTTCACCGGTCATTCAGACTGGTGTCCGGAAGGACTGAAAAGTGGTTTTACTCCGTCGGATATTTTCTGTTGTGAATACGCCCCGTACTACTGGGAAGCCATAAAAATACGCTATCCAAAGTACGCCGATGCAAACGAATGGGAATAAAAAAGAGCGATGCAGACTTCCGGAAAAAGTCTGCACCGCACAAAACACTATCCCGATTCAAAGAGAGTATTTTGACAGTATTATTATAGCATACTTTTCTTGAAAAATCAATGCATTACACAAAAAAATGAAAGGTGGTGAGAACATGAATAAACTTACTTCAAAGGATATTGAAAATATGTACAGCGACCTTTTACAGCCTAATCAGGTACTTATTAGTGCAGTGAGCGATGTGCTTTTTGCTATATTTCAGGGCGTACAGCAGACAGCAAGAGCAGCAGTAAATGAAGCACTGAAAGAAGCACAGCAGAATCATGACAAATAAATATTAACAGCAGGCATATTTTATATGTGTCTGCTGTTTATTTTAGGAGGAAAAAACACAGTGAATGAAAACAGCACAATAATAGACAGTATCAAGGACGGAACATTAAAAAAAGACAGATTCGTTTCAGGTATTGATAATCAGTTGGGAACAATGCTTATACTTCGTGACCCTTATGAGCGTGCGAATTACTTCACCAATATCATGACAGCAGCAAGGCACTTTGACATTGAACAGGATATAGAAGAACTTGCACAGAAAAAGGCTACTGAATGGAACGAGCCGGAACTATGGGAACTACCTGAAAGTTTTGAAAGCCTGAAAAAGCTTGAGCCTTTCCCGATGAAGAACTTACCGCCGTTACTCCGTGAATATCTGCAAGCGGTATCAGACTACGTGCAGGTTGTTCCAGAAATGGCGGTGCTGCCGATGCTGTCGGTACTTGCTTTATGCGTGCAGGAAAAAGCCGTCATAAAGCATACAGGAAACAGCCACACCGAGCCGTTGAACCTTTACACAATCACCATAGCCGCACCAGGTGAAAGAAAGTCAGGCAGTTTAAAAGAATTTATGCGACCTGTAGAAGAATTTCAAGAGAAGTATAATAAAATACACGCTCCGGAAATTGATGAATACAGGACGGAGCGTGCATATTTGGAGAATAAAAGAGCAAAGGCACTGAAAGCAGATTTGCAGGCGGCAAAGACTTATGCAAAACAGCTTGCAAGCCTTGAAAAAAAACATGAAT
>WFLZ01000197.1 GCA_009177225.1 Clostridia bacterium | reverse complement strand
TTTTACTGAATATGAATATAATATAGTGTGCGGAGAACATCTGCACGGTGTTCTCCGTAAAAAAATCAAAGGAGGACTTACTATGAATCTGAATCTGTTTGATGACATTGACGGTCTGATTCTCCGTGAACGTGAGAACTCACTCGGTTCGCCCGATATGTACCAAAGACCGTTGTCGCCGTCTCAGAACAACAGTAATAACAATATGTCACGTTTTCCTCAGAATGCCTCTCTTGCTATGGCATACGTGCCGTTTCAGGAATGGGGAGAGGTATACTCTGATGACGAGGCTTTTCCGGTGGGAACGCTGTTTCCTGACCTGAATTTCCCTTTCAGGAGAGGAGCTGGAGAAAATGAATGAACGTCAGATGCTTTTGAGTAAAATAAAAAAATACGGATTTGCCATAAAGGAACTTAACCTTTATCTTGATACACACCCCNACTGNNGTCGNGCATTNGCACTATTCAATAAGNACAACGCACTTCTGAAAGACGCTGAAGCGGAATTTAACAGGCGTTTCGGTCCTATAACTCCGGTGCAGACAAACGATACTCAGCACTGGTCATGGATTGACGACCCATGGCCGTGGGAAAGGAGATAAATTATGTGGCAATACGAAAAAAGACTACTATATCTATGTTGTACATCATGCTTATAAAAAATCGACCTCAAGGGTCAGGTCTGAAAAACGCTTGTGATTGCACATTCTCTGTGTTTTAGTGTAGTATATTTTCCGGACAGCACTTTTCAGCATGGCATTTTTTTCGTCGGGAGCAGCGTTTTCAAAGTTATTCAGGATATACTGCAATCTTACCCTTAACTCCTTAACCGGAATTTTTTCAGGTTCAGCCTGAGCTTCTATTTCAGCANGGGCAGTTTCGAGAACTTTTATTTTNTCACCCAGTATATTTGAACGTTCGAGAAAAGTATTTGCATCATATATCCCCTGTTCGAGCAGGTCGTAAAGCTTATCCTGTTGTNTTCTGGCTTTATCAAGTTCTGCTTCAATAGGCTTGCGTTGGTCGGGAGTGAGTTCTTCCTGTTTTACTTGCGGAGTATCTGAAAGTTCACTGAGTTTTTCAATTCTGTAACGAAATGCTGATAATATCGCTTTGTAAACTTCTTCAAATGACGCACCAACAGTCACTCCCCTGCACTGATTGTATGCACATAAAATGTGTTCATGTCCATTGCTTGCAAGAAAACGTCTTCTCATCTGATGCCCGCAGTTCTTGCAGTACAGTATACCATGATAATAGTTCAGAAGTACGTCATTCGGGTGAAGCTGTGCAACAGGATTATTTTTCTTTTTATCCCGAACCGAATTGAATATTTCCTCTGAAACTATTGGTTTATGTTTTCCCTGATACAAAACATTTCCATCAGACTTATTCTTCCAACCGATTTTACCACAGTACAAAGAATTATTAAGGATTTTTTTAACGCTTGGAGTTTCCCACAATTTGCTTTTCTGTGGTTTAACTCCCCTGCGGTTGAGTTCTGCCACTATATACTTAGCACCGTGACCGTCAAGATACAATTTATAAATAAGCTTTACTATTTCAGCTTCTTCCGGAACTATTTCAAGAGTATGTACTTTAGGTTCAGGACTGATNTTTCTGTATCCGTAAGGCGTTCCTGAACATATGTANNNCCCCTCTTTTACCGCTGCCAACCGTCNGGCTTCAAGTCGTCTTTTGATGGTCTTGTACTCCCTGCGTGACATAAAAAGTGAAAATTCAAAGTATTCCTCATCAATTTCGTTGTCAGGGTCATAAGTCTTGACGGGGGTTATTATTTTGCTACCCGACTGCTTGAAAGCCTGTGCGACTATTCCTTGGTCTATGGTGTCACCTCTTGCAAGACGTTCTACCTCAACAACAAGAACCCCTGCATATTTATTCTGTGCAAGGTCTGACAGAAGCATCTGCATCTGAGGACGTGCGGAAATGCTGTCACCGCTTACAACCTCTTTATAAATTCTGACGATATTCAGACCCTGACGTTTGGCAAGCTCCATAAGCATTGCCTGATGACGTGCGAGCGTTTCACCCTCGCCCCGTGCCTCTGCGTCCAAATCCATTCGGGACTTACGCAGATACATACAGTATTCGTCCATATTTTATCCTNNTTAAAAAANTATCCGATATCTTTTATGATACCGNATTTTTTTATNATAATTTTATAAAATTCGCTGGTAAAATAGGCANAATAATGCTTTTTCAAAGTCTTTTATATTTCTCCATGTTCATAATATCACCTCCGCATTATTATACGATAGTTCTATTGTTTATATTACTCCTGATGTCAAGTTACATCTAAAACGACAGCACTGCCATTGATGAGACTATTGAATTTCTTTCGGCGATGAAACAGCTTGAAAGGAAATAGGGACAATCTCAATTACCATATACTCAATCGAGGTGATAATTTATGACAACGAAAACTGAACAGGAGCTTACTCCATATGAACGTGCCGGAATGTATACGGTTCTCAGCAAGACCGAGACCGCAACTCACTGGATAGAAACTATACGTACATACAACGGTGCAACAGTAATAAGCCGTATTCCTAAGCATACCAAAGAAGAACAATCCGCCATTGATAAGGGTATCTTAAGAGCTTTGGTAAAGTCAGTCAATCCGGATGTAGATTTCAGCAAGGTTAAGTATATGGAACTTATAATCTGAAAGAAAAAAATGGTTGTATTCATTATCAAGCTATTTCTTTAGTGGCTGGCATTTAGTAGAGGATAATCGGCTATTATAATTCCTTTCGTATAAAAAAAGAAATCTGATATAGTTTTATAAAAACGACAATTATCCCCTACCAATTTATTTGATAATTCTGATTTTCCCCTATATGTAGCCAAAAATTAAAGTAGAGTATAAATTTTTATACTCTATAGAGATGAGCAAAACGGCATATTAAGTTTTACACGAAGAAAAAAAACAGAGAAAAGCCGAAGAATAGAGTAAAAAAAGGTATAGCAAAGCTGACCTAAGCCAGGAACGGCAAAAGTCTGATGAAAAATATAGAAGCTGAAAAGTCAGGCAATGCGTTTAACGGATTTGAGGGAGCGATAGGAGCATTCAGATTTAGTGACAACTGCGGCAACAGCA
>WFLZ01000250.1 GCA_009177225.1 Clostridia bacterium | reverse complement strand
GAGCATATTGAGGGTGATTTTCCTCTTTATGAAGCCTTTAATCCCAATATACTCCGTATTAACGGTATGCACGAAATGGCAAATGAAGTGCAGGCTCGTATGGACGAAATGGATAGAGAGCGTTATGACAATCCAACTTTGTTGAGCGATGTTATCCATAAGTTTTTCAAAACGGATTGTGAGACTGCGGAAACTGCTAACGGCAAATGGAAAATTGCTGTCGGTGAGGAAGATGTTGTCGGCAAAGTATATGAATTTGGCAGACCATTCTGTGATATTCGCAATACTGATGATAAATTTGTTATTGATACATTCTTTGCCCGTGATGCTGAATTATCCGAGTTGGTATATGAAGCTATGATGTCCTGTCACCTTGATAAGAAGATTGCGAAAAATGTTCCCGAACCAGATACTAAGGACTTAGGTTCAGTCGTAATGCGTAAGGTAGGAGACTTCTATGAGATGTACGGCACAAATGCGGAGATCGGTGCGGAAGTTCTCGGTCTGCATATGCTCTCTAAGCACGGTGAGCCTATGGTGGGATTCCCCGATCATATCAAAGATGAGTATTCAAAAAAGCTCAGTGATGCAGGATATTCTGTACTTATCGAACAGGCTTTTGAGATAAATCCTCCGAAGCGCGAGAAAGAATCTATATTTGAAAAAGTGACCGTATCATCTCTTGATAAGGCAAAGCAGTGTATCAATGATTTCTGTGAAAGCGAATACGACAGTCAAGCAGATTTCAGTGACCTGCATGAAATACATATTGCTTATACCACGCTGACCGATGATGAGCTGCCAATTCAGGTAACGGCTGATCTTGTGGATTACAAGATTACCTATGAATTTGACGGCGAAGTTTACAATACGGAGCAGTATGACAGTATTGAAGATATGACCGAGAACGGTCTGACAGGACTTGATTTCTCTGACCTTGTTTCCGTCCCCGATGAAGTTA
Organism: Clostridia bacterium; assembly: GCA_009177225.1. Taxonomy (GTDB): domain Bacteria; phylum Bacillota; class Clostridia; order Oscillospirales; family Ruminococcaceae; genus Ruminococcus. The sequence goes on along the minus strand of WFLZ01000250.1, from coordinate 6,132 downwards.
TCGAGCGTCACACTGGCAGGGACGAACAGACGGTTGATATTATGAGTGATGCTTCTGAGGTTGAGGATATTTCTTCTCCTGCCGATGTTCTGTCTGTTACGCTTGCATACAAGGGCGATGCCGAAAGCATTGCGGAAATCAAGGACAAGGCACTTTCCCTCGGTGCAGTTGTAACCGTAGATAATGCTGAGGGTACTATCTCTATCAGCACCTATGAAAATCACAAGGATGAGCTTAATAGTATTGCCTATGAGCTTGGACTTATGTCTGTTGTCGATGAAACAGCGGATATTGACAATCCGTTATTTACAGATGATTCTGTTATCGAGGAGATTCAGCGTAACGAACGCTCCGACACTCCGTTTTGGGAAACACCTGATATTCAGGGCGAACAGCTTTCTCTGTTTGGCGATCCTGAACCTATTCAACAGAAAAAGCCCGAAAAGCCGAAGTCAGAATTTGCAAAAGGACCGGTCGTTGACGGCGTTCAGGTGTATGAAGCTCTTGCGGCTGAGATAGATCGTGGAACAGGTTTTGTTGGCGGTAAGCTCCGTGTGCAGGATTTCTATGAGCAACAGCACCCGACATTAAAGCAGTTAGCCGATTTTCTGAAAAAAGAATACGGCACGGGCGGTCATAGCGGTGAGGGTAACATTTCCCTTGTTGACTATAACAGCAAGGGACTGACTTTTTCCTTTAGGAACGGTGAGAAGTATCGTCATTCTTGGTATAATGTCGCTGTTATGACCGATGCACGGCTGAAAGATAATACTTATCTTTCTGCTGAACAGCAGGAAAAGAGACAGGCTCAGAAAGAAGAAAAGTCCAACGATAAGCAGATGCCCGATACTGTTGAGGTCGGTGACCGATTTCGTCACAAGATTACTGGTGAGGTTTCTGAGGTTGTTTCGCTGACAGGTGCTTTACCGTTCTATACGGACGATTGTACGGTCACTACTGATAAGGGCAGCTATGCAGTTACGGAGAATATCAGCTATGACAAGCTCCTGAGCAGTGATCTTTATGAGTACATCGGCAGAGCTGATCTTGAAAAGGAAAAGTCTGAGCCTGTTAAGGCTGAGGTCACACCCGATAAGTCTGCTGTCGCTGCCGAAACGGAAAAGAGCGATATTCCTACGGTCAAGAACCTTGCACAACTCAAAAGATCCATCAAGCCAGGAATGATGTTTGAGATCACCGATCACCTCCGTCCCGAACGTATCGGAGAGCGCAGAGCGGTCACGGGCGTAAATTCCGTGGAATTTACTTCTCAGAAGCTCAATGAAAACGGTGAGCCGTCCGGCAAGGATATTCACATGGAGTTTGACAGAGCGAAAAACTGGAGTTTTGATGCTGGTAAGTTGACCTCACATCTCAATGACGGCAGCGTACTGATGAGTTTTCATTTCGTTGACGATGCAGAAAAGGCAACAGAAAAAACGATTAAAGAAAACGATACTGTTGAAGAAATGCCGCAGGAACAGACAGTTTCAGATGGTGAAATTGATTGGTCACAGTATGACGATGNTNTCAAAAATATGNTAATGGTCAATCCGAGATTTTTCAAGGGTATGGNGTNCNATGAATNTANTNAGGAGCAAGAGCAACTGATNGANAATACTGTNGGCAGCATNAGCCATGAGGACAGAATGGAAATATTCCGCANGATGATGAATAAGGAAGTTACTCCTGAAACTTCTGTTGCTGAAAATCCTCTGGCAGAAGAAAAATCAGAAAACTTCACGATAACTGACGATTCTCTCGGTGAGGGCGGTGCAAAGGCGAAGTTCAGGGCGAATGTTGAAGCAATAAGGACGTTGAAAAAAATTGAAAGTGCCAATCGAAAATTGGCGGCAGATATGTTCAAACCTCGTCCTGCAACGGCTGAGGAAAAGGAAATCCTCTCGAAATATGTTGGTTGGGGAGCTTTGGCTAAGGCTTTCGATAAGAATGATGAGAAGTGGTCGGCTGAGTATCAGGAGCTTTCAGAGCTGCTCACTCCCGAAGAATACAGACAAGCAAGAGCTTCTGTCAATGATGCTTTTTACACTTCTCCGACAATTATTGATGGTATCTATGAAGCACTCCGTAATTTCGGCTTTGACGGCGGTAATGTTTTAGAACCGGCTATGGGTATCGGAAATTTCTTTGGCAGAATGCCCGAAGATATGCAGTCAAGCTCTCAGCTCTACGGTGTGGAGATCGACAGCTTATCGGGCAGAATTGCTCAGGCACTCTATCCCGATGCAGATATTGCTATTCAAGGATTTGAAAAGAATCGTTTTCAGAACGGCAGTTTTGACGTAGCTGTTGGCAATGTTCCATTCGGTGAGCTTGGCTTCAAGGATACAGTTCACGATACTACGAAACTACACGACTATTTCTTCGCTGAAACGCTCGATAAACTGAAAAACGGCGGCATTATGGCATTTGTCACCTCGGCAGGAACACTTGATAAACGTGACGAAACTACAAGGCTGATGTTAGCGGATAAGACTGATTTCATCGGTGCTATCCGTCTGCCAGGCGGTAAGAACGGTGCGTTTAAGGATAATGCAGGCACGGAAGTGACCACGGATATTATCTTTTTGAAGAAGCATGAAGGCAAGTCTGTTGCCGAAATGTCCGCTATTCCTGATTGGGTACATATCAGTGAAACGGCTGACGGGCTGCCTATCAACAAGTATTTTGAACAGCACCCTGATATGGTGCTTGGTACAGTGGTCGAGGGCAACAAGCTCTACGGCAGCGGTACTATGGTTGTAGCTGAGGACGGCTTTGAATTGAAATCAGCTCTGCATGAAGCGGTGAGCAAGCTCTCGGCTGATATTAGTCACGAACGTGGCAGAGATGTTNNCGCAANAACGGCTGNTGGTGTTCAGGTGCNGATTNCGTCAAATCTGNGTAATTACAGCTTTTTTATGTCTGACGNTNAGNTTTTCTTCAAAAAAAATAACGCTGCCTGTGAGTTCCGATTCGATAAGGGAACAGCACAGCACAAGCGTTTCAAGGCTTTCATTGAAATGCGTGACCTGACAAGAGAGCTGCTTGAAGCACAGGAACTTGACAAGCCTGACAGCGTTATCAAAGATTTGCAGGCAAGGCTCAACACGGCTTACGATGATTTCTATGCAAAGTACGGTCTTATCCATTCACAGACGAACAAGCGGTATTTTTCAGAAGATGTGTCATATAACCTTGTGGCAGGACTGGAGAAGTCCTACGATAAGAATGTACTGAAAGAAAAGTCGGATATTTTCTTCAAGAGAACGATCGTACCTCCGAAAGCGATAGACCATGTGGAGACAGCTCTTGAAGCGCTTACCCTTTCTGTTGCTGAAAAGGCACAGGTTGATTTTGAGTATATGGGTAAGCTCACAGGTATGACGGAGGACGAGCTAAAGCATGACCTCATGGGTGAGATATTCAAAGTTCCCCATACGGAAAATGGCTATCAGACGGCTTCTGAATATCTGTCCGGCGATATTCGGGCAAAATTACGAGAAGCAGAGGAAATCGCTGAATATGATGCCGATTTCAATATCAATGTTTCAGCATTAAAGGCAGCTATGCCCGAACCGCTGAAAGCAGGCGATATTGACGTAAAGATCGGTGCGACTTGGCTCAATCCTAAGTATTACGAACAATTTATATATGAATTGCTCCAGACACCAAAATATCAGAGGAGTGACAGTCCGACTGCAAAGTGGAATAAATCGGCTGTTATCGGTGTGGAATATTCTGAGCATACAAACTCTTTCCATGTAAGCAACAAGTCCTCGGACAAATCGGTGCTTGCTACTCAGAAATTCGGTTCACACAATATGAATGCTTACGATATTTTTGAGCATATTCTAAATCTGCAAGATCCGAAGATCTACAAGATTGTGGAAGTTCCCGATGGTATGGGCGATACAAAGGAAAAGCGTGTTGTTGATATTGATGCTACCCGTGTTGTACAGAGAAAGGCTGATAATATCCGTAAGGCTTTCAAGAATTGGATCTTCAAAGATCCTGCTCGCCGTGAAGCTATCGTACAGCGATATAACGAGCTGTTCAATTCCATCCGTCCCCGTGAGTATGACGGTTCTGCTCTTTCTTTCCCGATGATGACAAGCGATATTCAGCTTCACGATCATCAGAAAAATGCTATCGCTCACGCAATGTTCGGCGGTAATACGTTGTTTGCACATAGTGTTGGAGCGGGCAAAACGTTCGAGATGATCGCAACGGCTATGGAGTCAAAAAGGCTTGGTCTTTGCACTAAATCGCTCTTTGCCGTTCCTAATCACTTAACTGAGCAGATCGGTAATGATTTCCAGAAGCTCTATCCGTCCGCCAATATTTTGGTAGCGACTAAAAAGGACTTCAAGAGGGAAAACAGACAACAGCTCTTTGCGAAAATTGCAACAGGCAATTATGATGCGGTCATTATCGGTCATTCTCAGCTTGGTATGATACCTATATCAAAAGAAAGACAGGTCATGACAATTCAATCTCAGATTGATGATATTCTGCAAGGTATCGACGAACTGAAACGCAATGAAGGCTCTAAGTTCCAGATCAAGGCTATGGAGCGTACCCGTAAGAGCTTGCAGAAACAGCTTGATAAACTTGAAAAGAGTAATCAGGACGATACATTGACCTTTGAACAGCTTGGAGTGGACAAAATTTTTGTAGACGAAGTTCATGAGTTCAAAAATTTATTCACGCCAACAAATGTCAACACAATTTATGGAAGGTTTTAATCTTCTTTGAAATGCCCTCGTTTATGCGAGGGCATTATGTTTGTCTTTCAACGGCTTATCTATCAGCTTGTAAAAGACCTCTATCGTTCTCGGTGCTTTTTGTTTGCCGGGATGAGCATCGACCTTAATATATTCAATAAGGTGAAGTGCCATTTCACGAGTAAGCTCCTCAGCACCTGCATAGCTTTTCATACGGCGGATATATTCATCAACATCACGCTCATCCTGTCTTTCGGCATCGGTACGCTTTTCCAGCTCATCATATTCGTCTGTCAGCGTGTCCTTTTCTGCCTGATACTTTTCAAGAAGTCCAACACATACCTTTTTGGGAATATTGCCTGCCACCTTATCCTCATACACGCTTTGAATAAGACCGTCAAGCTCGTTGATACGCTTTTCAATGTCGTGCAGTCTTTTCTGAGCGGCATTGTTCTGAGTGGCAGCTTCTCCTTTTTTGTATGCGAGGAGCTTTTCTCTTATGTCAGGCTCGTTGATAACCATGTCGATCTGGTTTTGAATATCCTGCAATACCAGACTTTCAAGCAGCGGCTCTCTGATCGTATGCGTGGAGCAATATTGCTTGCCATAACGGGCATACTGTCCGCACATATAGCAAGGGGTAGTACTTTTGTGTTCACAACCGCCGTTACGTCTCATTTTACTGCCGCAGTCTGCACAATAGCATAAGCCTGAAAGAGCGTGCATTTCATAGCTTTTGGTGTGACGTCCTGTAGCTACAGAAGCGTTTACTTCCTGTACTTTATCCCACAGCTCCTGAGATATAATAGGCTCGTGATTATTTTCTATCACTGCCCAATCAGACTCATCACGGCGGACGTGCTTGTGATTTTTGTAGCTTACCGTCGTGCTGCGGAGCTGAACAAGCTTTCCGAGGTACATGGGATTATTCAGAATGCGTCCCACTGATGTGTTATCCCACAGGTGTTGGCAATGATAAGGATTCGGTTTTCCGATAAGGCTGTAATAGTGATCTGACGGAACAGGTATATGGTCATCATTCAGCGCATTAGCAATGGTACGAATATTATTTCCTGCCGCCCTCATTTCAAAAATACGGCGCACAACTGCCGCTCCCTGTGGTTCGACAACAGGCGTTTTATTTTTATCTGTGCCTTTGAGGTAACCGTAAGTCGGAACGGTTGACTTGTATCTGCCTGTTCTTGCGTTAGCATCAAATACTGACCTTAATTTTTTGGAAGTATTTGCGCTGTGCCATTCGTTAAAAACATTCATGATCGGAAGCATATCCATTCCCGAACTCTGAAAATTGGCGGTATCAACATTGTCGTTCAGGGCGTTAAAGCGGATATTTAATGATGCAATTATATAATCTACATACAGACCCTCTTGAATATAATTACGT
>WFLZ01000276.1 GCA_009177225.1 Clostridia bacterium | reverse complement strand
TCCCTCTGCTTACTTTGCTTTTGTTTTCAGTAAAAAAGTCGGTGCTTACAGTGATGAGGTCACACCCGTTCCCATTCCGAACACGGAAGTTAAGCTCATTNACGTTGATGATACTTGGTTGGAGACGACCTGGGAAAGTAGNANGGTGCCGGCACATATTTAAAAGGAAGTTGATTTTTTCAANTTCCTTTTTTTATAATGCTCGTTAGTNCAATGTCAGAATAACCATCCCGCATTTGGNGAATACCAGTTCAATTCTGGTACGGNCAACTGAAAAAAGTCCATTTCCAATGNATGGACTTTCTGATTTTTGTGTTTTATGGAGATTTTTATGGATTATAATAAACTTACAATTAATAAATACGGATATTTTTTTATAGGTAACGAATGCGTGAACANTATTTTTGAAGAANTTCATGGAAGTAATAATTTTTTTGAATGGCTTGTTTCTTCGGTTTGTATAGAAAATGAAGGCGAATTACTTTATGTAAAGGAACTTGTTGAAAAGCAGATTTCGTGTAATTTTCCGTTGCTTATATGTGGGGACGACCTTGATTTCAGTTGTACTACAGTTGTGGTTAAAGTAGAATATTCAGAAAATATGGTTATCTGGTCGAAATTCGGAACAGTAAAAAAAGATGATTATTACTGGGAAAATTACAAAAATTCCGGAATCAGAAAAGTTGAGAACTGGAGTGATGAAGAATGGAAAAAGTACGGTTCAATAGCTTATGACCTTCTGTATGATGAAAGTTTTTTTGTTGAATGGTGTTCTGCAAACTGGAATGAAGAAGTTTATCGTCGCACATGGGAATATCACCATAAATATTTTAATGATGACAATAATATTGACTGGATTGGCGAACTTGATTTTAGATTTGAGATAAATAATTATAAGAGTTGCTTTATAGATTAAAAAAACTATCTTCTTGTTTTGGGAAGATAATTTTTTTATAAATTATACAATTTATATTGACATTTGATGAAATTAATGTTAAAATGTAATTATAATAATATGAGGTAGGTTTTGCTAATGAAAAAATGCTTTAAAAAACTGACAGCTTTGGCGTTGTCGCTCACAGCCTTGCCCGTGGGTCAGTATATAACGGCAGATTCGGCTGATACTTATTCTGTCCGTGACCCTTTTTATAATTTCGGTAAAGGTTATAATTACTATGAATCCGAACATTTTCAGTTCATATGGGGAAATTCCGGTGATGCGTCAAANGTTACACAGGNGTTTTTGCAGGAAAATTNAAAAAANTNTGAAGCCTGCTGGAATGTNTACATGAATGACCTTTCCATGAGAGAACCGTCCGAGGCAGTTGAGGAGCATCTGCGTGACGGTAAGAAGTACAAGACTAATATCTATATTTCGGGAACGGGTCTTGACGGTATGNAGGACNACTGGGCATATATGTCANGGGACAGTGGTGGTTTTGCGNANATGTTCTGNTGTGTGGATTCAATGCAGTATAATCCGCCGTCATGNGTATTTNCGNACGAGTTCGGTCACGTAATGACGNCACATCAGGCTGGTTGGAACAATAATAAATATTCANACGCATGGTGGGAAGCTATCGGAAACTGGTACAGGGAACAGTATCTTTACAGTGACTATTCAAGTGACGAAACTGGTCACGGAACAGATTTTTTTGAGACATATATGAAAAATCTGTGTTTTACGTTCCCGTGCGGACGTGACTACTATGCGTCGTGGGCATTTTTTCAGTATCTTACGGAAAACCCTGATAATCTTGACGGCTACGGTGCAGATTTCGTCAAAAAGCTTTTGCAGGAAGGTCAGCCTGATGAATACCCGTTTGAACAGATTGAAAGACTTGCTCCTGCTGATTTAAAGGAGACACTCGGTCTTTATGCCGCACGTATGGCAGGACTTGATTTCAAAAAAGGTGACGCTTACCGTGCAAGACTTAATGAACTTTTAGATTCAGGTTCATGGAACTGGCAGCAGATTTACACAATGCTCGAAGAAGTTTCCGGAAAAAATAATACATATGCAGTACCGACGGAGAGAGCTCCGCAGTTTGCAGGAATAAATATAATTCCGATTTCGTCGGAAAGTGGTGAACGTTCTGTAACTCTCAATGCAGGAATAGATATTGACGGTGCGGACTGGAGAGCGTGTATAGTACAGCAGAGTGCAGACGGTAGCTGTAAATATTCAAAACTTTTCAGTGCGGGCGAGACGGTCAAATGGGTGTCTGACGGCGGTACGGAGTATCTTGCTGTAATTGCAACGCCCGACCTTGATAAAATAACAAAGTGTGGTCTGCCCGGATTATATGACGACAATTCAGAGTTTTCAGAAAGCAATGTGCCTTTCAGCAGTAAGGAAAGATATCCGTATTCTGTAACATTCAGTGACGGCGTTTCAATGGTGAAACGTACAGTTAAAAACAGTGANTGGGATTCATATCACATTCATGCAAATGGTGGCGNACTTGTTTCCGACAGTGCAAGTNTAGCAGACAGTGTATATGTTGGTGCAAACGCCAAAGTTATGGGCAGAGCGACGGTTTCAGGAAATGCTCGTATAGAAGATTATGCAGTAGTTCAGGACAGTGCAACGGTAACAGATAATGCTGTTATAAGCGGATATGCGATAGTTGCAGAAAATGCGACGGTTTCGGGAAATGCAAGAGTTGACGATACAGGTCTTGTAATGGGACGTTCACAGATAAGCGGAAATTCCAAAGTAATTGAAAGTGCCTGTGTATACGGAAATACAAAGATGACTGACAATGCGGTTGCAAAGGGTGTGGCGTTTGTAATGGCAGACGCTGTAATTTCCGGACAGGGTGTTGTTGACGGCGACTATTATGACGACAGTGGAAAAACTATCTCTAAAGGCACATCATACGGTTGGGCAAGCACACAGTCTTACGCTGACAGCAGACCGTATACAGATAAGCTCATGTACGCATATGATTTTGATAATAATAGTTCATTAAGTTTCGGCGACAGATATACTTCAACTTATGGTATGAATTACGGTGCATTGTGGGAAAATGAAAGTGTTTCCGCAAAGGGTGTTTTAAGTTTTGACGGCAGCAATTTTGCGGACATTGACAAGAGCGTTTTATATACCGAAGATATCGACATTCAGACGTCAATTCTCAACAAGGGCGACGGAACAGTTTTATTCATGGGCAATGATAATTCATATATTAAATTAAATGCTGACGGAAGTAATCTTATTGCTGAATTTATGCTGAATGGAAAGATTGAAACCCTTACTGCAAACGATTCTATATATAGAGGAAAATGGGCTAAAATCCGTATTATTCTTGACGGCGACAACGGCAGAATAACCGTTGACGGCAAAACCGTTGCGGAGGGAAAAATTACGATAAATCCGTGTGATATTGCGGATTCCGATGAAAACGGTGCTTACAGAATAGGTGCGGACAATAACGGTAAAAACGGCTTTAACGGTTTAGTGGATTTTGTAAGAGTGTTCAGCAGTGAGGCAGAAGAACCGNCTGANNCTTANACNGGCGGTGTAGANATCGATGCAAGTATACTTGTCGGCGACGTTTATTCAGATATGCGGATAGATGTATTTGACCTTGTTCGCATCAGACAGCTTGCTATAAATTCAGACGGCATGACGGCTAAAGAAAAGGCTGCCGCAGACGTTAACGGTGACGGTACTGTAACTATTGCAGACGCTGTAACAATGCAGAACTATATTTTAGGAAGAATAAATGAATTTCCGGCAGGAATGGTAAAATATTATTAAAAAATAAAAGCAACTGTTTTTTAGCAGTTGCTTTTTTCATGACATATGAAAGCACATAATATCATGAAAAAATTTTATAACCATGCTATAATATAGTCACACTCAAGGAGGAAATTAATATGAACTGGATAAACGGTATACAAAATGCACTGGATTACATTGAAAATCATATCACTGATAAACTTGACTATTCGGAAATTGCGGGACAGGCTTATTGTTCANTATTTNATTTTCAAAGAATCTTTAACGCATTGTGCGGTATGACAATCGGCGANTANATNCGCAACNGAAGGCTTACACTTGCCGGCAGTGAGCTTTCCTCTTTAAAATCCAAAGTAATTGATGTTGCGTTTAAATACGGCTATGAATCACCGGAAAGTTTTACAAGGGCGTTTACAAAATTTCATGGTATAACCCCGTCAGAAGCACGGCGTAACGGTTCAGGACTCAAATCATTTTCCCGACTGAGTGTGAAAATTATTCTGAAAGGCGGTAATACAGTGAATTACAGCATTGTCGAAAAAAAGTCATTCAAAGTTTTAAGCAAGACTGAAACCCACTCTGTTATGGGAAAACAGGACATCTATACAATTCCTGATTTCTGGGACAAGGCACACAAAACAGGAGTTATTGAAACTCTGCTGAAAAATGCGTCAGATAAAACGTATATTTTCGGTATCTGCTACAGCCATAACCATACTGACAGTGAGATTTTTGACTATTCAATAGCCGTTGAGTGTGATGACAATACAGCCATTCCGGAGGGTTACACTGTTAAGGAAGTTCCGGCACGTACATGGGTTATAGCGGAATGTACCGGAGCAATTTCGGAATCTGTATCGAAGTTATGGCACGAAATCTGCACGGAATTTTTCCCTATGTCCGAATATAAACCCACTTACGAAATGGATATAGAAGCGTATCCGGCAGGCGATATCAACAGTCCCGATTACAGATGTCAGATATGGATACCCATTGAAAAAAATTAATCCTATGAAAAAAAGAGTACAGTTTTCAAATACTGTACTCTTTTTTGAATTGTTCACATCAGACAGCTTGCTATAAATTCAGACGGCATGACGGCTAAAGAAAAGGCGTCAGCGGACGTTAACGGTGATGGTACTGTAAGCATTGCCGACGCTGTAACAATGCAGAATTATCTTTTAGGAAGAATAAATGAATTTCCAGCCAGAACCGTAAAATATTATTAAAAATAAAAAGCAACTGTTTTTTAGCAGTTGCTTTTTTGTGTAATTATGGTTTACAGTTTTGACATGGAGAATATCCTTGCTGAATAGCTTCTTCCCTTGTACCATAAAATGCTTTTCTATTTTTCGAGTTCATTTCCCAGACGCTTGGACAATCTGTTTCATGAAATTTATGGCGATAAGTATTCAGATAATACGTAACCGGTGCAGTTTGAACGCTATTAGTATGTGCTTTATGCGGGTTTATTACGATAATCATTGTTATTATTGAAGCTATTATAATAAGTGTCGTTATAACTGCAACTATAGGAAAATAATTTTTCCTTGCATAAGATTCTGTGTAATTATCAAACTGATACGAGTAATCATTATTATTATGAGCCTGAATATTAACTTTTTTAGATTTGTTCAAAGCCCTGCAATTTTTACATCTTTTCGGTAAATCAAGACCTTTCCGTCTATAGAAATTAATTTCCGAATCAGTAATTTTAAAAGCCCGATTGCATTGTTTACAGTTAATTACCATATAATCTCCTTTTTATTGAGTGTTTACGGTATCGAGACGTGAGAAATAATTTTCAGCATATTTTCTGTATTCGTCTTGGAATGACTCGTCATTTTCCTTAACGTCCGCAAGATATGTGTGGAAATCTGTTTTTTCGTCGGTCTGAATGAGAATACAGGCTATATTTGAGCAGTGGTCGGAAATTCTTTCAAGATTTGTGAGAACGTCCTGAAAGATATATCCGAGTTCAACGGTACATTCATCATTCTGTAAACGTCTGATATGACGGTTTTTTAGTTCAATACTGAGATTGTCCACAACTTCTTCAAGCGGTTCTACTTTATGAGCAATGTGTAAATCATTGAGATTATAGGCTTCAAATGCACGGTCAATATTTTCTGCGATAGCTTCAGTAATAATTTTAATTTCGTTGATACACTCAGCGGAAAAACTTATTTTCTTGTCATGGATTTCCTGTGCCGACTCAACGAGATTTACAGCATGGTCGGAAATTCTTTCAAAGTTTCCTATACAGTGCATCATTTTTGAAACAATACGGCTGTCGTTTCCGGTAACACTGCTTTTGGAAATTTTCAGAAGATAGCCATTGATAGTATCTTCAAATTTATCAATAATATCCTCATTTTCGTTGATAGTTTCAGCGGAATCGGAGTTATATTCCAACAGAATATTAAGAGCCATGTGAATAGTTTCTTTAGTGAGGTCAGCCATTTCGATAGTTGCGGTTCTGCACGCCTGAACGGCTACACTGGNGGNNTTGAGTAGACGTNCGTCAAGANCTGTGNGAGTTCTTNTTGAATCANTTTCNGTTTCCTTGNCATCACGTATAATNAATCTTGAAAGTGAAACAAGCTGTTTTGTAAACGGCAGAAACATTAAAGTAGTAGCAAGATTGAATATAGTGTGCATGATTGCAATACCGACATAGCCGACAGTCTGATTGAATATACTGAGGTCAAGTGCAGACTGGAGAATCATTATAATCGGGAGAAGAATAATAGTACCGATGATTTTTACAAGAATGTGAGTCCATGCCACACGTTTAGCGTCCTTGCTTACACCGAAAGTCGAAAGCAGGGCAGTTACGCAAGTACCGATATTACAGCCCATGATAATAGGAAGTGACATTCCATAAGTCAACGCTCCGGCTTTTGAGAATGCCATAAGAATACCGATAGAACCGGCTGAACTCTGTATTATGCCGGTAAATCCTGCACCGACAAGAACGCCTAAAATGGGATTTTCAAAAGCAGTAAGGAGCTTTTTGAAGTTCTCCGACTGTGCAAGAGGGTCAACAGAATCGGACATAAGGGTCATACCGGTCATAAGTACGGCAAAGCCCACAAGAATACGTCCGATATCTTTCTTTTTGTTTTTCTTGCAAGCCATAATCATTATTACACCGATAAGTGCAATAAGCGGTGAAAATGATTCAGGTTTAAGCATTTTAAGCAGGAATGCGAGTACACCTCCACCGTCAGATGTTTTTATATCTCCGAGGCAGAGAATCCATGCTGTAAACGTTGTACCGATATTAGAACCGAAACAAACGCCTATTGTCTGTTCGAGGGTCATAAGACCGGAGTTTACAAAGCCGACAAGCATTACCGTCATGGCAGACGACGACTGTATAGCAATAGTCACGCCCATACCGAGCAGAATACTTTTAATTTTGTTTGAAGTCATTTTTTTGAGTGCGACTTCAAGCTTACCGCCAGTGAGTTTTTCAAGACCGGTTGACATAACATTCATACCGTAAAGAAAGAAAGCAAGTCCGCCCATAAGGGTAAAAATGTTAAAGNTTNAAAATTCTTCCATAANATTTCTCCTTAGAAATTATTTTAAACAATCCCCTTTTTTTCTATNTTTATAATTATATAATAAAGAAAATGCGATAGTCAATAGAAAGTGGAGAAATTTAACGTGAATTTAACATTAATACGGCAGTCTGAATTGTCCTACTCTTATTTTATCGTTGGCAATAACCATTGAAAACGTTTCTTTTTCGGAATAAGATTCATCGGGATTCAAGTCCGTACCCTCATAATGATTTTCGACAGTAAAAAAAATTTCGTCGTCGGTGCGTGACTGTATATCAATAATCTTTGAAACGGAGTAATAGACATTCATTTCACGTTGACCATTGAGAGCGTATACATTGCCCTCATATTCGAGATACAGCATTTTCAAATCTTCATTAGGATAGCGTTCACTGAATACACCGTAATAAAAATTTTCGATATCGGCGAAAGAATGAACATTTTCGTCAGTAATTCTGTAGTATTTCCAGCCGAAACCGTTTTCCACAACTGAATCCGTATCAATTTCATAAGGACAGCCGACGGTAAAAATCCATTGAAAACGGCACGCCGATTCAAAGAGAGCCTGAGCAGCCGATATCAGAAGCCTGTCATTATCTGTCTGTATTTCTTCTGTAAACTGTAATGCACCGTCTTTGTCGTATGAGAAAGCACCACCGCCGAGTGGGTCGGGTTCGGAAAATTCTTCATTCACTGATGTTGTAATACTGCCGGTTGCGGTAACGGTTGTTACAGAAGATGTTGTCTGATTTGATGTACCGGCGGTACGTTTAGTTGTAGAAACTGACGAAGAAATACTTACAGAAGTTTTTACAGAATAGGGGTCAGGCTGAATAATTTCCTGCTGTATTTCGGAAGATTCTGAACTCTGGGAAATATCTGAATTATCTTTTGTCTGTTTTTTTCCACAGCTGTAACCGCATATTATAAGTGACATTACAAGAAAAGCCGTCATAAATTTTTTCATTTGTTTCCTCCTATTCGTCGTCATCAAGGACAAAATCAATAACGCCGTCGCTTACATTAACAGCAGAACAGATTACCTGAACAGTCTGTCCGAGACTGTATGAAACTCCGCTGAATTTTTCAGTCAGTGAAACTGGTTCAGAGTAGTCATATTCACCTTCGGGGAGTGTTCTGATGTGGACAAGTCCTTCAATAGTGTTATGAAGCTGTATATAGAAACCAAATTCCGTAACGCCTGAAATGCGTGCTTCAAATGATTCACCTATGTGGGACTTCATGTATTCAGCCTTATAGCAGTCCTCGCACTCACGTTCAATAGTTATGGCTCTTATTTCGGCGGTTGAGGAACGTTCTNCGNCGTTGACTGCAAAACCNGAATAACGCTTGTTAAGCCATTCATNGTTATANCCTGCGAGTANANCGGNAATTATGCGATGTANAGCGAGGTNGGGATAACGTCTGATAGGTGAGGTAAAATGTGCGTAATCGTCAAGTACAAGTCCGAAATGTCCAACAGGTTCAACGGAGTATTTAGCTTTCGACATTGAACGGAGTACCATAAGGTTGACAGCTTCAAATTTGTCCGTACCCTTTGCACTTTCAAGGATTTTTGCAGCGTGTACGGGTTTAAATTCAGTGAAATGCGGACATTCAAGGTTGAATTTCGGCAGAATTTCGTGAAGTGTTTCAACTTTTGCTTCTGGTGGGGCTTCATGGATTCTGTAGACAAACGGTACTTTCTTTTCTCTTGCAAGCTTTGCGGCGGCTTCGTTTGCTGTCAGCATAAATTCTTCAATAATCTGCTCCGACTTTCCACGTTCTCTCGGAATAACTCCACAGCATACACCGTTCTCACCAATAATCAACTTGCTTTCAGTTGTTTCAATTTCGGGAGCGTTACGACTTTTTTTCTTTGCAATAAGAATGTCAGCCAGTTCGTTCATGAGGAAAATTTCGTTTCTCACATGAGAGTATTTTTCAGCAATTTCAGGAGTTTCAGTGCCGTCAAGAATAGTATTTATTTCGGAGTAAATGCCCTTTATCCTTGAACGTATAACGCTTTTACAGANACGGTATGAAATAATCTGACCGTCGTTATCAAGATTTATGAAAGCCGAAAGAGTAAGTCTGTTTTCGTCGGGATTTAGTGAACAAATGCCGTTTGAAAGTTCTTTAGGGAGCATGGGGACAACACGGTCAGCGTAATAAATACTTGTGCCACGTCTCATAGCTTCCTTATCAAGTTCGCTGTTGCCTTTTACATAGTGGGAAACGTCGGCAATGTGTACGCCGAGCAGATAGCCTTTTTCTGTCTTTTCAACGGAAACAGCGTCATCAAGGTCTTTTGACTCTGCACCGTCTATGGTAAATATGGTCATATCGCAGAGGTTCTCACGGTTATTAAAAGAATACGGCTGTACACCGCCCTCGGAAATTTTTCTTGCTTCTTTCAGAACTTCGTCCGGAAACTCGTCGGGGGCATTGTGAATCATGAGAATTGACTTTGCACATGATGAGGCATATTCTGAACTTCCGAAAACAGACGTAATTTTAACTTTGTGTTCAGCGTGTCGTCTGCCACGGAAAACTATTTCAGCAAGAACTTTGTCACCATTATTGAATTTTACACTCTGGTCTTTTATAATAATGATGTGGTTTTTTGTTGCCGAATCGGGAACGAGATAAGGACTTCCGTCCACGAACTCAATTTTTCCGGTCATGACAGAACTGCCGAAATCTATAATATCAATAATTTCGCCCTCCGGTTCGCCGGAACGTGACGGAATATCAGAAATAAGCACACGGTCGTTAGGCATAGCACCAAGCATACATTTTCCGGGGATAAAATATTCAACGTCGCTGTCAGTTTGGACAAATCCGAAAGTACGGCTTAGACGTGTGACTGTACCTGCGTAAATATTAAGTCTTGAACAAAGACCGGCTTTCATTCCCTTGCGGACGGTGACAATTCCTTCTGTACGGAGCTGGTCGAAAGCCTTTATAAAATTTTCACGTCCCTGTTTTTTGGTACGGCATTTGGTTTCAAGTTCGCTTATAGGCATAGTTTTTTTATTGCAGGTTTTAAGGAAAGTTACTATTTTTCTTCTGTAGCTTTCAACGTCATTTTTCTGTGAACTGATTTTCTTTTTCATAAAATCTCCTTATAAAAAATCAAAGCCCCATGACTTTTTGTCACAGGGCATAGGGTTTATTACTTGTCGGTAAAAATTGGAATAATGTTTACAGCAAGAACGGCAAGGAAAAGGATAATTGCAAGAGTTCTTGTAATTTTGTTAAGAATAGCCTCTTTTGTTCTTCCCTCATTTTTACCATAGAAAGAATCGGAACTTGCACCGGTGAGTGCAGCCGTCATACTGTCCTGTGATTTCTGGTCCTGTGAAAGACAAATAACGATAGTTACCAAGCAGACGAGGAGAATTAAAATTCCTCCTGCAACTTCTAAAGTACTCATATGAAAAACCTCCGAAATATTTCAAATATCCCTATTATTATATCATGATTTAACGGATAATGCAAGTGTTTTGCAGAAAAAAAACAAAAAAATTTGTGATATGTGATTGTATAAAATAGACAAAAAATATTTATATATATCCGAGTGATTTAAGAATAAAAAGCCACGTTGTAAGTGTGAATGCACTGCAAAGGGTTGTCAGCATAACAGCGAAAGCGGTTATCGTACCCTTGTGACCGAAATTTTTTGACATTACAAAACAGCTTCCGGTTGTCGCACTGCCGAGCATGACGAGTATTGCAATAAGTTTTTCACCTCTGAAACCGAGTTTGACGGCAACTGGCAGAAATACAGCACAGAACAGTACAAGCTTTATGAAAACGATACCGAGAGTAACAGGCAGTTTTCCTTTAGCGTCCTCAACCCTGAACGACGCACCGAGTGCGATAAGTGAAAGTGGAGTTGCCATATTTGCGAGGTAGGAAACGGATTTTGAAAGTATAACAGGCTGTGGAATTTTCAGCAGTGACCATACAATACCAACAGCGATACCGAGTATAATAGGATTTGTAACTATACCTTTCAGAGTGTTCAGAAACAGGGTTTTTCCGGATTTGTTATTGTCTTTGTCGGGAGAAGTGAGCGAAAGTGCGACGACTGCAATAATGTTATAAATCGGTACAGTTCCGACAATCATAAGTGCAGCCATAGCAGCCTCACCATAAATATTCTTTACAAAAGCGATTCCGAGTATAGCCGCACTGCTCCTGTAAGATGCCTGAATAATTTCGCCACGTTCGGACTTATCCTTGTGAATAAGCGAGTATATCAGAGCAATTCCTACACTGATAAGTGTTGCGGTTATGCAGAAAACTACAAATTCAGTGTCCCATACTGTACGGAAATCTGCCGTTGACAAGTCCATGAACAGCAGGGCGGGGAGCAGGGTACGGAATACAAATTTATTGATTTGTGCGGTTGAATGGTCGTCAAGCAGGTTTACTTTACGGACAAACCAGCCGAATATCATCATCATAAACACCGGAACAGTCACATTGAGACTGAATATTAAATTTTCAGCAAACAATTTTTTTCATCACCTTAGAAAATATCTTTTTTAGCTTTTATATGTCGGCGTATAAGCACGAATATCATAAGTGCGATACAGAATATAAGGAATATCGGCACAAGCCATTTATTTGAATTTTCGTCCTCAGCGGATTTCATTTCCGTCCAGAGATTCTGCATTTGCAGGTTTGCTTCATCTGATAGATTGACGAAAACAGTCGTCTTGTCAGCGATAAACTGACTGTCCGGATAGGAAACGTGACTTTCACGGACATCTTCGTCAAGCATATCAAAAGCCGCCTGATGAGGAGTGGAATAACAGATGTAGTCAATATTTGCAAATGCTATGTCCGGTTCACACATGAAGTTAATATACATTTCAGCAGCTTCTTTCTGTCGTGCCGATGACGGAATACACATAGCATCAATAAAAAGATTCGTTCCGCTTTTGGGTACGACAAAATTCAAATCCTCGTTTTCGTCAAGTATTGTCAGAGCGTCACCGGCATAATACGGGGCAATAAGTGCGTCACCTGCTCCCATTTTGTCAAAAATTTCGTCCATGACATATCCCTGCACGATTTTTTTCTGCTGACGGAGTTTGCGTGCTGCGTTTTCGAGTTCGTCGGGATTTTCCGTATTGAGTGAATAACCCTGCATGAGTTCAGCTATTGCGAAAGCGTCACGGGGATTGTCAAACATAAGAATCTGGTCGGCATAATCTTCGTTCCAGAGCAAATCCCAGTCTATATCTTCTTCAGGAATGTCAATCATTGTTTCGTCATATATAATTCCGACTGTTCCCCATGTATACGGGATGCTGTACTCATTTGTAGGGTCATAAGCCTGATTTCTGAAATTATCCATTATATACTTAAAATTCGGTATATTATTCATGTCAAGTTTCTGGACAAGATTTTCTTTAATCATCTTGCTTATCATGTAATCCGACGGAATAATTATATCATAAGACGCACCGCCACCCTTGAGTTTTGCATAAAGTTCTTCATTAGTTGCATAGTTGGTATAATTGACTTTTATTCCTGTGAGTTTTTCAAACTCGCTGTTAACGTCAAGAGTTCCCTCGTCTGCACCTGTAGAGATGTATTNGNCCCAGNNGTAGACGTTTATNGAAATTCCCTNNTNTTTGAATNNCGTATAGTATTCGGGGTCNNATACTGTAAGGGTCTGCATGGAAATTTCTTCATATTCTTCAGCATTTTCGGTTTTTGACGAACCGCATGAAGTCAGCAGACTTATTGCTGTCAATGATGCCATAATAAGCGGAAGTATTTTATTTTTCATAATCAGTTCCCCCTGTAAGAGCCGTTTTTCTTGGCGGATTTGTTTTCAATGGCATTCTTTACAATAAGAACTATCACAACAGCTACAAATATAAGTGTGGAAAGAGCGTTTATTTCGGGAGATACTTTTCTTCTTGTCATTGAGTATATTGTAATAGGGAGGGTCTGCGAGGTTGAACCGCTTGTGAAGTAGCTTATAACAAAATCGTCAAGAGAGTATGTAAACGCCATAAGAAATCCACTTATTACACCAGGCATGATTTCCGGCAGAACAACTTTTCTGAACGCCTTGACCGGACTGCAACCCAAATCCTGAGCCGCCTCAAAGATGTGCGGATTCATTTGGTTGAATTTAGGCATAACATTGAGTATGACATATGGAACATCAAAAGTTATGTGCGCTATGAGCAGGGTGACAAAACCAAATTCAAGATTCATTCGTGCTGCAAAGAATACAAATAACAGCATGAGTGAAACACCGGTAACTATTTCCGGATTTATAATCGGCATATTAGTTATGTTCATTACGACCGCTTTAGGAACTTTTTTCATATGGTGTATTCCTATTGCGGCAAGTGTACCGAGAACGGTTGAAACAATACTTGCGATTACTGCAATTATGGCTGTATTTATCAGTGAGGAAATAATAATCCTGTTATGGAAAAGCCGTTTGTACCAGTCAAGAGTGAAACCGCTGAAAACGCTTCTGCTTTTTGTTTCGTTGAAAGAAAAGACTATCAGTACAAAAATAGGAACATACAGAAAAAGCAGTACAAGTACAAGATATATTTTACCAAGTTTTTTCAATATATAAACCTCCTTTTTACATGAGAACCTGTTCGTCAGGGTCAAACTGATTCATTACGGTCATGATAACAAGTATAATCACCATGAGAACAAGTGAAATAGCTGCTCCCAAGTGCGGATTATAGGCGTTTCCGAGGAACTGCATTTCTATGAGGTCACCTATAAGAAGATTTGAACCGCCACCGAGCATACGGGAAATAATGAACGTGGAAATAGCCGGAACAAATACCATAGTTATTCCGGAAGTAATTCCCGGCATACTCAGCGGAATGACTATTCTAAAAAGGGTTGAAACGGAACTGCAACCCAAATCCGAGGCAGCTTCAAAAAGTGACTTGTCTATTTTTTCCATAACGGAATAAAGCGGAAGTATCATAAACGGAAGATAATTATAAACCATTCCGAGTACTACCGCACCGGACGTATTTATTAATTTCACAGGACCAAGTCCTGCCATTCCGAGAATATGATTGATAATGCCATTGTTTCCGAGCAGGGTCATCCATGCGTATGTACGGAGCAGGAAATTCATCCACATAGGAAGCATTACAATCATAAGCATGGTACCCTGTTTATGCTTGTCCATTCTTGACAGTATGAAAGCTATCGGGTAAGCTATTACAAGACATATGGCGGTTGCGATAAGTGAGAGCCATATGGAGCGTACAAATATATTTGCATACTGTCCGACATCTGAAATATATTTCATTGTGAAACCGCCGCCATCGGAAGTAAAGGCAAAGTATGCTATCATGAGCAGTGGAACAAGTATGAATACTATCATCCATACAAGATACGGAGCTGAAAAATATTTAAGTTTCATTATGTATTGCCCTCCGTTTTTTTCATAATGTGGATATCGTCAGGGTCAAAGGTCATTCCGATTACCGAACCGACCGGACACGCTTTTGTTGAATGGATAATCCACTTGTTGTCTGCACTGTCAACACACATTTCATAGTGAACACCCTTGAATACAACAGATTCAACTATACCGGTAAGTTCGGCATTTTTCTCCGGTATCACCTTTACGTCTTCGGGACGGATTACAACATCAACTGATTCGTCCGGAGCAAATCCCTTGTCAACGCACTTAAATCGTTTTCCGGTAAATTCAACCACACAATCCTCCGGCATAGAACCGCTTACAATGTTGCTTTCACCGATAAAATCCGCAACAAAGGCGTTTACAGGTTCATTATATATGTCTGTCGGTGAACCTATCTGCTGAATATATCCGTTGTTCATGACAACAATGCTGTCACTCATGGTAAGGGCTTCTTCCTGGTCGTGAGTTACATATATAAAAGTGAGTTCAAGTTCCTGCTGAATACGGCGGAGTTCTATCTGCATTTCCTTTCTAAGTTTTAAATCCAAAGCACCTAAAGGCTCATCAAGCAGAAGTACTTTCGGGTGATTTACTAATGCACGGGCAATTGCAACACGCTGTTGCTGTCCTCCTGAAAGACGATTCACGGAACGTTTTTCAAATCCCATAAGGTTTACCATTTCAAGCATTTCACCTACACGGCGTAATATTTCCTTTTCAGGAACTTTTTTTATTCTAAGTCCGAAAGNTATATTTTCGTATACATTCAGATGCGGAAAGAGAGCGTATCTCTGAAAAACCGTNTTTACATTTCTTTTGTGCNGANGCATACCGTTTATACGCTGTCCGTCAAAGAATACGTCTCCGCTTGTGGGCTCAAGAAATCCTGCAATAATGCGGAGNNTNGTTGTTTTTCCNCAGCCTNACGGACCTAAGAAAGTTACAAATTCCTTATCCTTAATATCAAGGCTTATATTTTTTAGAATTTTTTCGCCGTCCNCAAACTCAACGACGATATCTTTAAGACTGATTATATTTTCCATTTATTTAGTCCTTTCGGTAAAAATTTCATATTTATAATGACCTAAAATATCCCCCGTGGTTTTTCCACGGAGGATATATATTATTATTCTTCGCTTTCTTCTCTTTCAGCCATAGCTTCTGCAAAAGCCTGTTTTCTTTTTTTAGCAGTCATTTCTGTTCTTATTGCTTCAATGAAAGCAATCATAAAATATACTGCAAGTACTACTGCTTCACCTGCAATAAGCGGCATTGTAACATTATTCATAACAATGCTTAATGTTGAGCCTATTGAATTTGTTGCCGGAGTAAGTATATTGTAAGCATTCTGGAAAGTAACGTTTTCGTAGTAATCGTCGGCTGTAAGCTTTATATTTTCTATAAGCTGTGAAACTTTGGTGTTTACATCATCAAGCTGTTTGTCAACCTGTTCAATATTTTCTTTGGAATTTGNNGAACTTTTCTGGAGAGNTTCANGTCTTTCACGGTAATAATTTATATTTTGCTTTGTGGTAGCAAGTTCATTTGTAATATCAAGCTTTTCCTTAATCATGTTATCATACTGTTGTGAGGTCTTGGTGGACTGGGTATCTGTGCCATCAGTGCCGTTTCCGAATATGATAATCTGGTCTTTTTCGTAGGCGTTGATAGAATCCTTGACAGAAGAAAGCTGTTCTTCAAGAGAAGTTTTTCTTCTGCTGAGTTCATTGATTCTGTATTCATAGTAAGCTATAGCAGTATTTTTGTCCTTTGTCAGATTGTTTACGGTTACAAAAGATGACACTTTGTCAAGGTCTATGCTTTTTACTGTGTCAACAGCCTGATAGAGGTCGTCAAAAGTATATCCTGTTATAGAAGAACGGAAACGTGTGTTATCATCATTGGAGAGCTGTTTTACATATTTGCTGAGAGTATCAAGAGAGGTTTTCAGAACTTCAATTCCCTCGGAGTAGTCATAACTTGAAATATCAAGAGCGTTTACGGAGCTTCCGAGTGATTCATTATAGCCATACATATCAAAGAAATAACCTTTATATTCCTCAAGCATTGTATTTAGAACCTGAACAGCTGTTTTACGGCTGAGACTTGTCTCGGCATAATTGAAAGTTATCTGGAATTTTGTAGGGAATATCTGTACATCAAGCATAGACTGAGCTGCCTGAAGGTTATTGGAATTGGCATTTTCATAAACGTTTTTGTAGGTAAGGATTTTGTTCATAGCGTCTGCTGGTATAAGACCTTCAATTTCGATACTGTTTCTTATGTCGTCAAGCTGGTCAAGCGGAAGATTAAGGCTTGTGAGAGCACTTTCGATAACAACAGGATTTTTTATTGTATCCTTGTTGAAGTCCATACCGTTGGGGTCAAGACCTTTTTCGATACCCTCATGTGTAAAGCTTACCACAGCGGTAATAACAGGCTTTCGGTGCATTGTCTTGATAGTAGTACTGCCAAATACCGCCACCAAAACTATAGCAGCGACAACAAGCCATATCAGAAAGTACTTTTTAAGTTTTTTGAATATCGTCGGCAGGGAAATTATTATATCGTCCTTGTCTTCTTCTTCATTTTTAAGCGTAATATTTATATTACGGCTGTCTTTGTTGTTCATTGTTACCTCCGTTTTAAATATATATTTTTTTATACGGACATAGCGGAATTATAAAAAAACCGTCTGTTTCCGGACAACACTTATTATATCACTTAAATACTGAAACGTCAATATTTTTCGGGAATTTCCGATATTTTCAAGTATTTAGACAAAGCATAAAGAAAATTTATATAAGAATTTTGTCAAAATGTAAAAAACGGCTGAATTATGTCAGAATAATCAGCCGTTTTTATAATATACTTTTATATTGTGNGACCCTTTGANTTGATNATGNTGATTACTTTATTTACATATTTACGGCAGGTTTCCTCATCTCCTGCCTCAACCATTACACGCACAACGGGTTCAGTACCGCTTTCACGCACGAGTATTCTTCCTGAATCTCCAAGAGCTTCAGCGACTTCCTTAACGGTAGCCTGTACGTCGCTGTCAGACTGTGCGGCGGATTTGTCTTTTACACGGACGTTTTCAAGAACCTGTGGATATACTTTGAAAGGTGCAGCGAGTTCGCTTAATTTTTTTTCAGTGGACATAATAGCCTGCATTATTTTAAGGCTTGTAAGAATACCGTCGCCTGTTGACGCATATTTTGAGAAAATGATATGTCCGGACTGTTCTCCGCCGAGACAGCAGTCATGTTCTTTCATGTATTCATAGACATATTTATCACCTACTGCGGTTTTAGCGTAATTTATTCCGGCTTCGTCGAAAGCCTTGAAAAGTCCGAAATTCGACATAATTGTTGCAACAACGGTATTGTTGACAAGCTTATCACGGTCTTTCATGTATCTGCCATAGATATAGAGAATGTGGTCACCTGTGATTACGTTTCCCTTTTCGTCAACGCACAGACAGCGGTCAGCATCGCCGTCATAGGCAAAACCGGCATCAAGACCTTTTTCAACAACGAATTTCTGTAAGACCTCAATATGTGTAGAACCTGCATTGTCGTTGATATTTGTGCCATTAGGTTCGGCATTTATTACATATGTGGTTGCTCCGAGAGCGTCAAAGACTGCCNTTGCGATATTCCATGAAGCACCATTTGCACANTCAAGACCTATTTTCATGCCTCTGAAAGAATACATTCCAAGTGAAATAAGATAGCCGATATAGCGGTTTCGTCCTGATACATAGTCAACGGAACGACCGATTTTTTCATTTTTTGCATAGGGAATCTCTTTTATTTCCGTACCGAAAACATTGAGNTTGCCGTCAATANAGTCNTCAATAAGAGAAGTTACACTNTCCTCCATTTTTNCGCCCTGACTGTTTANAAGTTTANGACCNTTGTCNTAGTAAGGATTATGGCTGGCAGAAATCATAATACCACAGTCAAATCCGTCAACTCTTGATATATATGCAACGGACGGCGTTGTTGTAACGTGGAGGAGATAAGCGTCCGCACCGGAGGCGGTAATTCCTCCTACAAGTGAATATTCAAACATATAGCTTGAACGGCGTGTATCTTTTCCGATAATTATTCTCGGAGCTGAATCATCTCCGTTTCTTTTTTTGATTTCTCCGTAGTAC
This sequence comes from Clostridia bacterium, assembly GCA_009177225.1. Lineage (GTDB taxonomy): Bacteria > Bacillota > Clostridia > Oscillospirales > Ruminococcaceae > Ruminococcus. Next base: position 5,758 of record WFLZ01000276.1, on the reverse strand, counting down.
CATCCGAGAAAACGACCTACTTTATAGGCGTGGTCTGCGGTCAGATTTTCATTTGCTGTTCCTCTGAAACCGTCTGTTCCGAAATATTTTCCCATCGTCAAAACTCCTTAAATTATATTATAATGTATATACAGATATATACAAGATAATTATATCATGTATTTTTAATGTAATAAAAACGCCGTTCAGTCAGAAAGGCGTTTTTATAGCTTATTTTTTTATCTGTAGCTGACTGTATTTTAACGAAGAACTACGCCTCCGCCTTCCCACGCAGCACTTACTTTGTTGTAAATCTGAGACATTATCTTGCTTCTGCGTTTTTTGTAGAAAGTGGTGATACAGAAATAAACCATAACAGAAAGACATACTCCGCCTATAAGAATCTGCCACCATGCAAGAAGTTTTGTTACTAAAGCAACCAGCATAATAAGCCATACAACTGCAACACCTGCAATAATAGGTATTCCTCCCGATGCCATGAAAGAGTTATTGCGTACTTTTATGTATCTTCTTATTTCAGAAGTTGTAAGGTTGTCCTGATAACGGGCAACAAAGTTGTCTGCGGTTGCCCATTTGGAAAATTGTTTTACATCAGCAAATTTTGCGGTATAGTCCTGACCGGTGCTTGTTACACGATATTTTACGCTTACACCGTCGCTTTCAGTCTGAGCACCCATAATATGAACGACCGTACCGGCTTCCGCCTGATTCTTGAGACTTTNTGNTATAAGATATTTTNGNTCAACGGCATNTTCNATATTGTTNAGCAGTAGTNTNATAAAAAAGCTCCTCCTTTATATATATGATTTGTTTAAATCCATGCAGGCATTTTCAGGAACACGGCACACACCAATAAGTGCTGACTGCCTGATATCAGAAAGGGACACCAATAACGTTCCGCTCCTGCTGATGAATTAACCCGTAAATCCTCTGCCTGAAGAAACGGGGGATTATGTAACGTTGTCAAAAAGATAAATCCTATCCATGCTATTTTATAATAACATATTTTTTGAAAAAAAGCAAGAGTATTTTGACACCTTTCTAAAAAATAAATATAACCGACAGTGAAAATTTCTGACGGAATATAGCCTAAAACACGTTTGCGACGAAAATTGCACAAAAAATTTGTGCATAATAACGAAATGTAATTATCAAAGAATATTATATGTTTTGTATATTTGAAAGGGGTTTTTTAGTAAGCGAACACTAACATATATTATACGTTTCATATGGTTAACATATATTCATTTTATGGAAATGATAGGTTATAATATATGTATATGTTTAATCAGGAGTGGATTTTTATTAAAACGGTTGAAATATTTACAGACGGTGCGTGCAGCGGGAATCCAGGAGCAGGCGGTTACGGAGTAGTAATGCGTTACGGCAGTCATGAAAAGGAACTTTCCGGCGGTGAGAGTGCAACTACAAATAACAGAATGGAACTTACCGGCGTTATCGTGGCTTTGTCCGCACTCAAAGAACCGTGCAGGGTTATACTCACGACAGACAGCAAATATGTTGCTGACAGTGTTACAAAAGGCTGGGTCTATAACTGGCAGAAAAAAAACTGGATAAAAAAAGGTGAACCAGTCCCGAACACTGATTTATGGAAACAGCTTCTTCCGCTTCTTGAAAGGCATGAAGTTACTTTCAACTGGGTAAAGGGTCATGCAGGTCACCCCGAAAATGAACGCTGTGACAGACTTGCTGTTGAACAGCGTGATATATATTCGTTAAGATAAAAGGGAGGTATTTTTTTATGGAAAAAAGATTTATTTATGCAGACAATGCTGCTACAACAGCAGTTTCAGAGGAAGTACTCAACGCTATGTTGCCGCACTTTACAAAGGCTTACGGTAATGCTTCAAGTATATACAAGCTCGGCAGAGATGCACAGAAAGACATTGAGGAGGCAAGGGCAAAGGTTGCGAAAGCTATCGGTGCAGAACCGAGAGAAATATTTTTCACAAGTTGCGGTTCTGAAGCTGACAACTGGGCTATAAAGGGCGTTGCCGAAAATATGTCTAAAAAAGGCAAGAAACACATTATTACATCTGTATTTGAACATCATGCGGTGCTTCACACCTGTGAATATCTTGAAAAGCATGGTTTTGACATAACATATGTGCCTGTAAGTGCTGACGGATTTGTTAATCCGGAAGATATAAAAAACGCTGTCCGTGAGGATACCGCACTTGTTACAATCATGTACGCTAATAACGAAATAGGCACAATTCAGCCTATTGAGGAAATTGCTAAGATATGTAAGGAGAAAAAAGTTATTTTCCATACAGATGCAGTACAGGCTGTGGGACACGTTGAGATTGATGTTAAGAAACAGGGCATTGATATGCTTTCACTTTCCGGACATAAGATTCACGCACAAAAGGGTATCGGTGCTTTATACGTAAGAAAGGGAATAACACTTCCAAATCTCATTCACGGCGGTGCACAGGAAAGAAACAAGCGTGCAGGTACTGAGAATGTTCCGGCAATCGTCGGACTTGGTGTTGCCATTGAAAACGCTACAAAGAATATTGCCGAAAAGTCGGCTGTTATTGTTCCGAGAAGAAACAGACTTATCGACGGTATACTTGAACTTCCGTATACACGTCTTAATGGTGACAGGGACAAGCGTCTCCCTGGTAATCTTAATATTTCCATTGAGGGAATAGAAGGGGAGTCACTTCTTCTTATGCTCGATTTAAACGGTATATGTGCTTCTTCGGGTTCTGCCTGCACATCTGGTTCACTTGACCCGTCGCACGTACTTCTTTCAATTNGTCTGAAACATGAAGTGGCACACGGTNNTCTCCNTCTCTNTATTGAGGAGNACGTTACTNANGAGGANGTTNACNATATTTTAGAGGTTGTCNCGANAGTAGTTGANAGACTGCGTTCAATGTCTCCGGTATGGGAAAAGATGATGAAAGGCGAAAAATACGAATGACCGAACAGGAAATTAACAGAAAAAGCCTTGAAAATGCAAAACTGCTTTTTACGTCCGAAAAAATCAAAAATATAGAAGTCGGAACGCTTAATGGTCTTATTGAGATACACAAGGCACTTTTTGGCGGATTATATGATTTTGCCGGAAAAATACGTACTGTCAACATAGCAAAGGGGAATTTCCGTTTTGCAAACGCCTTGTATCTCATGCCGGCACTTTCGGTAGTGGAAAAGATGCCCGAAAATAATTTTAAGGAGATAATTTCAAAATACGTTGAAATGAATATATGTCACCCGTTTCTTGAGGGCAACGGAAGAAGTACACGCATATGGTTTGATATGATTCTTAAAAAGAATCTTGGCGTTGTTGTTGACTGGCAGAACGTGGACAAGTCGTGTTATCTTCAGGCTATGGAAAGAAGTCCGGTTAATGACCTTGAATTAAGGGCGTTGTTAAAGCCTAATCTTACCGGACAGACAAACAGCAGGGAAGTTATTTTTAAGGGTATTGAACAGTCATATTTTTATGAGGGCTACCGGATAAAATAACCTTACTTAATTAAAAGGAGTAAATTTATTATGTCAGATTCAGTAAAGCCGTGTGTGAAAATCACACTCACCGACATAAAACCGTCAATTTTTGAAAGTAAAATAGGCGGACTTGGATATATTCCGCATGACAAGGATTTCCCGACAGACAGCAACGGTAACCAGTTAAGGCTTCTCGCACAGATAGAGTGTGACAAAATTCAGCTTGATGGTTTCATGGATAAGGGGCTTTTGCAGTTCTGGATTGCCAATGACGACGACTGCGGTCTTGACTGGGATAATCCGACTAATCAGGACGGTTTCAGGGTTATATATTATCCTGAAATCGACAAGACTGTAACAAAAGAGGAAATAGAAGAAAAGTTCATAAAAAACGAGTACGACGACAGTGAATATAATAATTTTCCTGTTTTCTGTGAGTGTGGTATGAGTTTTGAGAAGTCCGAAAACCAATATATTGATTGTCACAAGAATGAATATGGTACTGAATTTGAAGAATATGATGAATCATATACAGGACATAAAGTAGGCGGTTATCCGTACTTTACTCAATGTGACCCACGAGATGAAAAAATGCTTGAATATTATGATTTCCTGCTGTTTCAGCTTGATACGGACTCTATCGGTGACGAAGATGTAGCAATGTGGGGAGATTCGGGAGTAGGAAATTTCTTCATAAACAGTGAAAAATTAAAAAATAAAGATTTCAGCGATGTCCTCTATAACTGGGACTGCTGTTAATATAGTATTAAAGGAGGATAGAAAAATATAGACAAATGCGGACAGGAGTTGACAAATGAGCAAAGTCCGAAGATGCCAGAAATTCCATGGCATAGTTTGTGCTGACTTTACAGCAGGCGGAACTGCGGAACAGAAGCCCTTGCCGGCTGAAATATTACGGCATAACAATAGGATAGTACCTTGTGGGGGCAGTTGGTCAATGGTAAAGACCCGAAAACCAAGGGCAAAGATATTTTTAATTATTTTATTTTTAAGAGAGGAGTAGCTACTAAAGAAAAATTTTTATTTACAAAATTGCAGAAATCACGCAATTGTAAATATGTACCGTGGGCTACACGGGAATTTACGCCTGTGGACTGTACATGAACTTGTGAGTAGATTGTGGCTTGTCATAATCAAAAGCATACAGGGTGAAGCAGGAATTTTCTTGATATGGGCATATTGGTCCATATTTTAAGTAGCAGAATGATATATTATGATGTACAGTGAAAAGGTACTTGACCATTTTTCAAACCCGAGAAACGTAGGAGAGATTGAGAACGCTGACGGCGTTGGTGAAATCGGCAATGCCAAGTGTGGCGACATTATGAAAATGTATCTCAAAATCGACAATAATATTATTACAGACGCTAAATTCAAGACTTTCGGCTGTGGTGCGGCTGTTGCTACTTCATCAATGGCTACCGAACTTATCAAGGGTAAGTCCATTGACGACGCTCTCAAACTTACAAACGACGCTGTTGTTGAGGCACTTGACGGACTTCCGGCTGTAAAGGTACACTGTTCCGTACTCGCTGAACAGGCTGTACGTTCTGCACTTTCCGACTACTACACAAGACAGGGGATTGACCCGCTTCCGATTGTCGGCGAAATCAAAGAACCCGAAGAATAATATGCAAATCAAAGTTGAAAAGNCAGATTTAAAGGACATTAATGAACTTGTTCAGATNAGACTTGAATATCTAACGGAAGATTATGNAANNCTTNNAGAAATTCAGTCCGAAAAAATAAGAAATCAGCTTCCCGTATATTATCACAATCATCTGAATAAAGATTTGTTTGTATATGTTGTGAAATCAGAAAGAATAATTTCATGTTGTTTTCTTCTGGTATCTGAAAAACCTGCAAATCCGAGCTTTATTAATGGCAAGACAGGAACTGTTTTGAATGTCTATACAAAACCTCAATTTAGAAAAAAGGTATTGCAGGAAAAATAATGGAGTTTTTAATCTCTGATGCAAAGGAAATGAAACTTGATTTTGTTGAACTTAAAGCAACTGACAACGGCTACAAACTTTATAAATCTGTCGGATTTGAGGACATTGTTTCAAAGTATCACAATATGAAGGTTGTTTTCTGAAACTAAAATAGCCCACACAGGTAAAACTGTGTGGGCCAGTCTGTCGAAAAACCCCGATTTCGGAATAGAAATCGGGGTTGAAGTTTTGAGTAAAATTAAAAACAAAGAGTAATTCTTGAAAAGAGAGGAAAAACGAAGTGAAAACGGAGGTCACCA
>WFLZ01000262.1 GCA_009177225.1 Clostridia bacterium | reverse complement strand
TATACAGAAATTATTTCCTCTGAAATCAAAGAGGGAGATAATGTAATCATGAATCCGGACAATTACAAAGATGGCGATATACTTCCGGTTACTTATTCCGGTGATGGAAATGGGGCTGATATCAATGAGTAAGACAGTAATTTCCATGAGTAATATTATCAAGCGTTATTATATCGGAAAACCTAACGAATTACAGATTCTGAACGGCATTTCTATTGACATTCGTGAGGGAGAATTTGTTTCGATTGTCGGACANTCCGGCTCGGGAAAAAGTACTCTTATGAACATAATCGGAGCTTTGGANAGACCAACAGAGGGAAGTTATTCATTGAACGGTATTGATATCAGTACATTAAATGATGTAGAATTAAGCCGTATAAGAAATAAGGAAATCGGATTTGTTTTCCAGACGTTTAATTTAATCTCCAGAACAGACGCAGTAAAAAATGTTGAAATGCCCATGATGTATGCAGGTATTCCGAGAAAACAGCGTTTACAGCGAGCAATGGAACTGCTGGAAATTGTCGGTATGTCAGGACGTGAAAGTCACCAACCTAATGAACTTTCAGGCGGTCAGAAACAGCGTGTTGCGATTGCGAGAGCCATGGCAAACAGACCGTCCATTCTGCTTGCAGACGAGCCTACGGGAGCGTTGGACTCCAAAACCGGTCGCATGATTATGGATTTGTTTCATAAACTACACAAAGAAGAAGGTACAACTATTGTATTGATTACGCATAGTCCGGAGCTTGCGGAAGAAACACAACGTATTATTACAATCAGTGACGGAAGCATTATTGCAGATACGGGGGTCAGAGACAATGCAGTTTCTTGAAAATATCCGTCTCGCATTTACGTCTATTCTTGCAAACAAAATGCGGGCATTGCTTACAATGCTGGGAATTATCATCGGAATAAGTGCCGTTATTACAATCACGACAATTGGTTCGTCCATTCAGAAAACGCTTACCAATACTTTTAATTCTCTGGGTTCAACGAACTACTTTGATGTTTATTCGCAGATTAATTATGAGTACGTCGAGGACATAGACAACTTTATATATAAAGAGGAAGATATGATTTCCCGTGAAATGCTCAATGAACTGGTTGAGACATATCCGGATTATTTCAGTCTGAATCTGACGGACAATTTTGGTGCGTCAGAATTACGCAACTGGAAAGACCAGTCTATGAAAGCTTCAATCAACGGAGTTATCAGCTTTGACAGCATGAAAGACCTCAAATTCATATCCGGCAGAGGTATAAATTATCAGGACGGTCTTAATAATAAGCAGACAATAGCTGTATCGGACTTGTTTGTTTCACAATATTTCGCACCGAATACAAATCCGCTGGGACAAACAATTACACTGGAACTGGAAGCAACGGGGCAGACAGAAGATTTTGTTATCGTAGGCGTATTTGAACTGCCGTCACTATATACTAAATTTGCCTACACACCGGGTATGAAAGATATTGAAAAAGTTACGCCTGTATATGTACCACTGGATACTATGAATAATCTGCTTCATCAGGAAAACAGCTACTACGGATATGCGGACATTTATTATAATACTGACTATGATATTGATATGCTTCAAAATATATTGCAGGACTTCTTCAGAGAACAATATGAAAAGGCTGAAAAGCCATATATGACTGTTGATATTGAAAATATGCAGAAACAGATGGGTATGATTAATTCTGTTATAAACGTTGTTACTATTGCGATTTCTGTTATTGCGGCTATTTCACTGATTGTCGGCGGTGTAGGCGTTATGAACATCATGCTGGTAAGCATTACGGAGCGTACAAAGGAAATCGGTATCAGAAAGGCTCTCGGAGCGCAGAACTCATCTATCCGTATGCAGTTTGTCATTGAAGCGATTCTTATATGTCTGATTGGTGGAATAATAGGTATTCTTATTGGTCTTATGAACGGATTTTTAATTGGCTTGATTGCCAAAACACTTATAACGGATATGTATCCGGAGTATGCAGAATTATTTGCTATTACTGTACAGCCGTCTGTACCGGCAATTATTATTTCTGTTGCATTCTCTGTTATGACGGGAGTATTTTTCGGTTACTATCCGGCAAACAAGGCTGCCAAAATGAATCCTATTGACGCATTGCGTTACGATTAAATAATGTAACAATTTGGTAGTGTAGGTGTTGTACCAAAACAGTTGAAAAAAGAGAAAAAAGGAAATTTGCCAATACTCTTTGTGGTTTTAGAACAGATCTATTATATCACATTAATATATTTAGCGAAAGCACTTTGCATTACCTGATTGGTGCCTTTCGCAGAAAGGTGGATTATAGAAATGAAAGTTTTGATTATTGAAGATGAAAAAAGCCTTTCTATGGCTTTGAAGGAACTGCTTGTATGTGAAGGATTTCTTGTTGATACTGCTTTTAACGGAATCGACGGTCTCGATGACGCATTGAGCGGTATTTATGATATAATAATTCTTGATATAACGCTACCTAAAATGAATGGCATTGAAGTTTTGCAGGAAATACGTAGAAATCGTATATCTTCTTCTGTTCTCATGCTTACAGCAAAATCAGAGATGAACGAAAAAATAAAAAGCTTTAAATCAGGGGCTGACGATTATTTGACAAAACCGTTTGTTACAGAAGAACTTATTGCCCGTGTTCACGCACTTTCGAGAAGAAACACAATGGAGTATGTTACAGATATATTGCGTTTCAGCGATATTGAGCTTGACAGAAAGCATCACGAGCTGAAAAAGGATGAGCAGAGGATTAAATTAAGTACAAAAGAATATCAGCTTATGGAAATACTATTTCTTAATAAGGGAAGTGTAGTAAAGCGTGAATACTGCATAAATAAGATATGGGGCTATGAATCGGACGTTGAATATAATTCTACCGATGTATATATATCATTTCTCCGTAAAAAGCTAAAAGCTCTTAAATCTGATATAACCATAAAATCAGTAAGAGGAATAGGCTATTCTCTCGGTGAAGCAAAATGAATACATCGCTGTGTAAATTAAGAAAAAAATATATTATAACTGCCTCTGTAATTGTTTTTGCGGTTATTCTTCTGATGATATCAACGCTTAATATTTTAGTCAGGGCAAGTTACAATAACGATAGAAAAATGATTGAAAATGTTATTGAACAGTCGGCAGTTTCTCATATAAACCAGCCGACTAACGAACATTTTGAACTCTCCGAAGTCGAACAGACAGAAAACGGCGACTATAAAATTCCAAGAAACATAAAAGATATTTCAAAAATCACTGTTTATGGCAATATAAGCTATAAAGAACCGGCTTTATGGTATTCGGCAGGCGGTGGAATACTTTTTGAAGCTGAAACCGACGACGGAACTATATGGCTTTATAAGGATTATTCATTCAGCCGTGACGCTACAAGTGTTTCAATAAGTTTTGACAGCTACGATAATTTAAAAAATAACCGTGATAATATTTCTATTGAAGAATCTCAGATAGTGGGCGATTATTTTCTTGTTTCCGTCATATGGTGGAAGAACTCCAGCAATCATGACAGCTATGATGAAGATGTCGAAATATCTGTTGACAGTATAGATATAAGTTATAAGAATAAGGCAAATATCGAATATCTTGATNCTCCCGNGATATCGCATNGTAATTTTTCGGATATATTTGAANATTATATCCCCGAAATACTTAACAGCACAGGAGCATTTTATCTCGTGACGGACAGCAAAAAACGTCTTTTGTCCGTTAACGACGGCAACCTTATGAATCCCCTTGACAACGACGAGGCAGAAAAGTATGCAAGAACTGTTATGGATTCTGACAAGACAATCGGAAAAATATCCAAAGACAAAACTTCTTATACATACAATATATATCATGTGGGTAAATTTGACCTGATTATTTTTATAAATGAAAGTTTCGCTCATACGGTTAACGCTAATCTGATAAAAATTTCAATTTTTGTCGGGATAATTATTTTCCTGATTTTATTTGTTATGATTATTATTATTTCGAACTATGTTATTAAACCTGTTGCCGACAGCATAGAAAGACAGAATCGTTTATTTCGGACGCAAGTCATGAACTCAAAACTCCTATAACTGTTATTTCCGCTACTATCGACATTATCCGCAACAAAAACGGCGTAGACCGCTGGAATGAATGTATAAAAGAGCAGGCTGTAAAAATGCAGAGACTTGTTAAAGAATTGCTTGACCTCTCACGGCTTCTTGAAACTAATATTGCACGTTCTGATTTTAAAGTCTGTGATATCAGCAACACCGTGAATAATTCGCTTCTTTATTTTGAAAGTCTTTTCTTTGAGAGCAGAAAAACTCTCGTTCAGGACATTGAGGAGAATATTACTATAAACTGTGACGAAAACAAGATTTCACAGCTTGTATGTATACTGCTTGACAATGCACTTAAATATTCCGACGATGAAAGCAAAATAAGATTCAGCCTTAAAAAAAGCGGTGATTACGCTGTGGTACGCTGTTCAAATCCCTGTACGGAGTTTTCAGCGAGCGATACATCAAAGCTTTTTGAAAGATTTTTCCGGAGCGACAACGACCAGATTCACGAGCAGGAAGGCTTCGGGCTTGGTCTCTCAATTGCTCAGGCTATCGCTGAACTTCACGGCGGTAAGATATCAGCCGATTATGAAAATAACATTATAACGTTTACCGTTATACTTAATAGCTGAAAACCAAAAGGTCCGCTGTATTGTGCAGAAAACAGCAGACCNTTTGATNATTATTGATTTGTCCCACAAAACAAAGCCCTTTCATAAATTAAGAAATATAGTTTTTTAAAGGGCTTTGTTTCAACTACAAATTTTTTTGAATAAAGGGTGTGANTAGAGAGNAACTAATCACACCCTTTNTTTTTNGAGGATTATATGAAATTACTTAATAAATTATCAGTTACATTTTGTATAAATCTGTCCGCCATTGAGTTCCTTGCCGTTTACTGCAAAAAGTTCTGAAATTGTAACTATCTGCCAACCCTGTTCTTTGAGGTATGGACAAAGGTATTCCATTGCCTCTGCTGTGGAATCGTAAGTTTCGTGACAAAGTACGATTGCATTATTGAGTGAACCGTTTGACATAGCGTTTTTTACTGTGTCAATTATCTGACTGCTTGTAGCACCGTTCCAGTCCTGAGTGTCAATGGAACAGGTGATAAGCGGTACATCGCTGAGAGTGGATTTTACTGTGTCGTTTGATGCAAGGTATGGAAGTCTGAGCAGTTTTGACGGCTCTGTGCCTATGATATTTTTCAGAGCAGTTGCACATGAATCATATTCACTACGTATTTCGGAAGCTGATTTTTCTGAAAGATTGGGGTGTGACTTTGTGTGGTTGGCAACTTCCATGCCCATATCATAAGCTGTTTTTACTTCTGCCTGATTGTTGCGAATCCAGTCACTTACATAGAAGAATGTAGCGTGGAATCCGGAATTTTTAAGAGCGTTTAAAATTCTCATTGATGAAGAATTTGCGTCTGTACCTACTGCACCGTCGTTTGTACCGCCTGTAATCATAAGGAGATATGGGTCATATGCGTGATTCTGAATTTTAAACTCAGACGGCTGCATATTTCCTTCGTGAACCATGAATGAATCTTGTGCCGGAGTAATACCCGGAGCAGGACAAGCTGCACCGATATAACCAAAATATTCAGGACGTGTAATGCCGATATAGAGAGATTCTCTGCCGCCCATTGAGAAACCGCATATAGCAGTATTTTCCCTGCCAGTTTTAACGGAATAGTTCTTTTCAATGTAAGGCATAAGGCATTCGATGAGGTCTTCTCTGAAAGCATCATAATTTTTTGCTTCTTCGGGGGTAATGCCTGAACACTGGTCTGAAGTTTTGCTTGTGTACATTGCAGTACTTACAAGAATCATATCTACAGCTTCGCCGTTTTTCATAAGGTTACCGCCGATTGTTTTACAATAGCTGACCATATCATTATGACTTCCCATAATGCCGTGGTTTACATAAACAACGGGATATTTCTTGCTTGTTGAATAGTTTTCCGGAAGTATTACAACAGCTTGTTTGTTTTTTCCGGCAACTGTTNANTNATAGGTTATTNCCTGTNTGGTAACACCGTTANTACCGTTTGNGATACTGCTCGGAACATCANNTGTTATGCTTGACTTTATTTTTNTCATANAAGCGGAAGAATCAGTATTTATACTTGGTGTCTGAGGGGTAGACTGCTGAGGATTTACAACTGTCTGTCTGAGAAGAACGAGGTCAAATGAATTTATAACGCCGTCGCCGTTCATATCAGAAACTTCAAGAGTAGCTGTTGCTTTTTTGCCAAGAATAAAATTCTGTAATTCCTGTAAATCAGCTGCATCAACCTTGCCATCACCGTTCAGGTCACCGNGCTTTGAAGANGANGGCGAACTGAANGGAATAACTTTTCCTTTTTCAGCACCGATTGCTTCGTCCATAAAGTAATCAGTAGTTGTACCGTCTGTTTCTGTGTAGATGATTAAGTTTGTTGCACCTGCCGGAATGGTATAGCTTGTATTTGCAAGCTGAACCCATTCACCTTTAGCACCTGTTGCTGTAGCGATTGTGCTGTAATTTGTTTCACCGTCCTTGTCATACTGGAGAGTGAGTTTAAAGTCTTCGGACGCTGTTTTGTTCTGCATTACTGCCACACTGAAACTATAGGAGTTTTCGGGAACGAAAACGGAAGTACTTAACGAACGGGCTGCACCGNTCCACGAATCAGTACGTCCTGTTACGCCGAGTGACTTGTTTCNTGCGAAAGTTTNGGCAGAGGTTTCTTTTACAGAAGCGTCANCTCTTGCGCTCCAGCTGTCNACAGTGCTTTCAAAATCAGAGTGGAAGAAATAGCCGTTTTCGTCCGGTTCAACAGGTGTCGGAGGTGTTACTATTGAACTTCCACCGTCTCCGTCGCCTTCTCCGATAACAAGACCGTTCTTTTTAACGTTTGCACTGCCGTTTGACTGATAGCCTTCGATGTTAAGTGCTACTTCGTACATTGTACCACTCATGTCAAGACCAGCCTTTTCCCACGCTTCAAAATGCTTGGAAACGCTTATTCTGCCGGTGATTTCCTTTTTGACATTGTTCTGTGCTGGATTGTCCTGACGAACGCTCCAATACTGATAGAACGTTTCAGTACCGTGAATTGACGGCTGATTTTCTCTTACTGTCTTGTAAATATCGTATGTGTGACCGTTTGCTTCAACTGTACCGAGTGGATTGTTTGAACCGGGCGGTCTCCATGAACCCCATGCCTCTACTATATAATATTCAACGGTAGGGTTTTCCGTCCAACCGTAAACACACATATAGGAGTTGCCTTTCGGTTCATATTCAACATCATAGTCGATATACATACCGTTGTATTCGCTGTACTTCTTTGTTTTTTCGAGCTTCTTGCCNGTACGGAAAAGACAGTTTTCNATNNCGTCCCAGCTACAGGAGAATGCACCGTTGCTTCCGACCTGCATTGTCGCACTACCCTGTCCCCNCTGGTTCCAGAGTTCANAGTCGAAANCGTCCTTGTTTCCGAGTTCCTGCTGGTCAGCAGCGAAAGTCTCAGTGACAGGTGTTACAAAGAAGCANGCAAATGTCATCATCATTGTTACAAAAACACTGACGAATCTGTTGATTGCACCTTGTTTCATGTGAATCATTCCTCACTTTCATATAAATTTGACGTGTAACTTGATTTTCACCTAAGCACGTCTTTTCTTGATGATTTAATTATATCACAGAAACATTGAAATTTTATTGAATTTTCACAAATTATTGAATAAAATATATTATATTACAAAAATAAGTCGGCGACTATATTTCAAATAGACTTTGTGGATTAAGGCATTCATATAAAATAACAATCAGATTGCATTATTCTCAATCAAAGCTTTTTTCATCAGGCACAAATCAAATACATTTAAAATATCATCATTTGTGAAATCAGCAGCTTTCCAGTTAGCAAGTTTTATATCTGGAACTGCTAAAAGCCATTTCTGAAAAAGAACAGCATCAGCAATGTCAAATTTACCATCAGCATTAACATCGCCCATTATCAAACCTTCTGCTATATTGTCAAAATCAAGCCACAGCTGTACATCATTACTGTCTGTAGGATATGCAGGATTTGAAGTGTTCTGCGAAGCAAGTTCAGCTGCGGATAATGCCTTGCTGTAAAGCCTTATATCATAAAATTCAGCCTGTGAGCTTCTTCCGGTTTCGGGACACGCTCCTATTGTAAGGTTATATCCTGAATGGGCTATACCTGAAGCCGATTCAACTTTCTGTTCTCCGAGTATTTTTCCGTCTGCATATACATATATCATTTCTTTTTCAGCATCGTATATTCCGGCTATCTGATGCTTTTTTCCTACCCAGCCACTTGCCTCATCGGTAGGCATTGCACAGTACAGACTCTTCCAGTTGCCGTCAGCATAAATAAAGAAGTCAAGATAGCCCTTTCTTGTTCTAAGTGCAAATGCACTGTCACCTTTTCCTGCAAACATATTAAATTCAGGTTCTCCCGTAGGAATGACATTGGCTTCAATAGTGAAGGATTTTTTACCCTCTATATACTTATCAAGAACATTACTGGAAGGAATATCAAGTTGACCTGTAATTGCTTTTCCGGATGATGTTTCTTTAAAATGTGCAGCTGTACCTACGGGAATAACCATATTATTATGGCTCTTATCCTGTATCGAAACGCCACTGGATTTCAGACGAGCAGCTTTATTTGAGATTACCGAATCACTGTCAGTGCTGTTTATTGGTATGATAGTATAACTCCAGCTGTAGACCTTATCTGAGGGCAGACGATACTTTTCAAGAGTTCCCTGTCCGCAGGTAGCACTTCCTGTACCCATTGAACCGTAGTCCACGCTGAGTATTGTTTCAGCTCTCGGTGAAAGCTCATAAGGGTGATTTGCACTGAAATCAGATGGCTTGAAATGAAGTACACTTCCCTCAACAGTACCCTCTGCGGCAATAAGAAGAGCTGATTTTTTAGAGCTGTCCTTTACGGATATCCACTTTACATCGGTAAGATTGCCTGTATCGTCTGCTTTCATATAAGGGTAGAACATTTCAGAAACAGTACTTTTCCATATACCTTGTTTACCGTTTGTTTTTCGGTCATTGAATGTTTCAACAGGTCCGTTGCCATACCAGCTTACCTGCTCTGCACCCTTTGGAAGAGTCATCATTGAACCTACACGCAAGAAATTACCCATTCCCGATGATGAAGCATCTACAGACATATCGACCTTTATGTTTCCGTCCCCACTTATTGTGTATCGCTGAGAAGCTTTGGTATTTCCGGCACTCGGAAGCACCAGCTGTATATCAACAATCTTGTTTCCGTTTTCGCCATCGCTTACTTTAACGCTGTCAACCTTGATACCGTTTAGTGCGTTTTCCCATGCGGCATCAAAAAGTTTCTGTTCAGCGGAATTTGTATCGTTTTCAACATATCCTCGCCAGAAATTGAAAGAAGGTCCGTCATTAATANGTATATCGCCTTTATNGCTGTATTTACTCATAAGTCCTGTATTCTTATTTACAACGAAACTAAAGTCCTTTCCTGAGAAAATATAATCGTCTGTACCTTCAGTCATAACAACTTCATTGTCGGAAGATGTATTTACGGTCATGCCGGAATTATTCAGACGGAACTGAGCATATGATATTTCCTTGCCCGAACCAAGAATATCATTTCCCGATTTTGTTGATACTGATATATTCAAGTAAAATTCATCGCCGGCAAGACTACTCGACGGAAGCTTAAAAGGTACGCTGAGCTTACCCCATGAAAGAGGTGCAACACTTGCATTTTTTATTTCACCACTGTCAACAGCGATACCGTTTTTCAGAAGTTCCCATGTTACTTTGTATGCTGAAAGGTCAGTGAAATTATTTTCATTGTATACTGATACTTCATGATTCTGAAGCTGTGCGTCATCTGCTGTGAACCAGAAATCCTGATACTGGAACTTTACTTCAGCAAGTTCAGGTTGAGGGTCACGGTCAGGGCTTACAATACCGTTTTGACAGAAGCTGTTGTCGTTCGGATTATCACCCCAGTCGCCACCGTAGCCGTAGAATTTTCCCTTGATTTCCTCTGAATAGAGATTTTTATGGGCGTATGGCTCGGAATAATAATCCCATTTGCTGTCTACTTTGTCAAGACTTACTGCTCTTGACTGGTCAGCCCAGTCCCAGATAAAACCACCGAGCATATTATCTGAACTTCTTATAACGTCCCAGTATTCTTTCAAAGCACCAAGAGAATTTCCCATNGCATGGTCGTATTCGCACATAACATACGGGATTTTTCCTTCGCCTGCATTCAGTCCTATCCATTGTGAAGCCGGATACATATTACTTCCCATATCTACGCCCATACTGCTTCCCTGCCCTTCGCTGTGTACAGGACGTGTGGGGTCGTTGTCCTTGAAATACCATATCATATCACGGAACATTCCGTTTGCAGCATTCGGGTCACTTGTATATGCCATTTCATTGCCTATAGACCATGCAATGATAGACGGCTCATTTTTCAGTCTCTTGTATGCGGTTTCTGTTCTGTCCATTGCAAGTTCTTTGNAAAGTCCCTTTAATTCATCGTCACCCATAAGAGCGTGAGACTCCATATTCGTTTCAGCCATGACATACATTCCATATTTGTTACACAGCCAGTAGAGATAGGAATCATTGCTGTAGTGGGAGGTACGTATAGCATTGATATTATTTTCCTGCATGAGACGTATATCTTCTTCCATTACATTCTGAGGAACTGTTTTTCCGTTGAATGGGTCGGTATCATGCCTGTTTACTCCTTTTAAAAGTAGACGTTTGCCGTTTATTGTAATAGGCTGCCAACTTTTTGTGGTTACATTATAGTTGCTGTCTACCTGAGTAGAAGTAAAACCTATCTCACGGAATCCGAGTTGTGATGAAACATTCTCAACAACATTTCCATTTTCATCTTTAAGAGTAAGTACAAGAGCATATATATTCGGATTTTCCGCAGACCACAGCTTTGGTGAACTTACAGGAATATTCATCTGCAAATTCTTTGCCTGCCATTCGCCTAAATCCGGAACTTTATCCGATGCATTGGCAAGGATATTTTTTCCCGATTCATCGTATGCCGCCGCTTCTATCGTCCANCCTTTGCGGGNGGATGAGGTANTATTCNCAATATCAATACTAAGCTGCAATTCGGCGTTTNTATAGGANTNGTCANGNNCTGTACGGACAGTANAGNCATNNATACGGACAGAAGGTGTACTTACAANGAANACATCACGGAAAATTCCNCNATCNNATANCATATCCTGCCCTTCAAACCATGTTCCGTCACAAAACTTATGTACTTCAACTGCAAGAGTATTCTCACCGTCCTTGATATAGTCGGTTATATCAAAACGATGGGGACTGAAAGTATCCTCGCTATATCCTACTTCCTTGCCATTGAGATATACATAATATGCCGATTCTACACCATCAAACTGAATATAAACACGTCTTCCGGATTCTTTTATACTGCTGTCAACAGTAAATGTCTTACGGTAAAGTCCCACGGGATTATAATTATTAGGAGCTGCCGGACAAAAAACATATTCATTATACTTGCTTTGCCAAGGCATAATAACATTGGCATATATGGGAAAATCAAAGTCCTGACAAGTCCAGCTTTTTGGAAGCTCCACGTTTTTCCAGCCATCTGCGGCATTCGGTGAATAATTTGCATTCATAAAACCGCCGTCAAGATATTTCTGTGCCTGTTCTGCATTTTGTACAACGTTTAGTTGCCAATCTTCTCCTTTTCCCGTAAGCATTTGCATATAGCTTGATTTTTCACGGGCATTATAGTCCCATACGGCTGCCACTGCCGCCTCAGTATTTTGATATGGGACAGAGTTTACGGTAGCTCCCTCACGGTTTACTGCAAAAACATCTTCGGCATTGACCTGTTTCCCACTTTTATCAGTATAAGCCGTTCCTGTCCACTCCTTATGGGTGAAAACAGATGTATCTGCAGCTTCAGATTTGGCAGGTACAACGCCACCTATGACTGTTGACACAACCATAATTGCCGTTACATCAGAAACAATTTTTTTCATTTTCCATGCTCTAAAATTCATTATTGTAAAGCCTTTCTTATTTTACTTTTGCCAACCACAACCTGATATGCCATTATCAGATTAATTTTCTCTTAATATAGTCAATCCACTTTACAAACGAACACAAAAGTGATATAATAAAAATATGAGTAAAAGTAAAGATTTAAGAGAAACAGCAGTAGCATATCAAAAAGAAGGACATACATATGAAGA
>WFLZ01000053.1 GCA_009177225.1 Clostridia bacterium | reverse complement strand
CAGTAAAAGAAATTGAAACACTTGCAAATACAGCTGTCAGAGCATATAACCATTTTTATGGAAAAAATCATGCAGTATATAGCGGAAAAGCAAATAACAATCACTGGGGAATGCATCAGGATTTAATAGAGTATCTGTTTATGATTCAATTAGTTGTACTTTCAATACAGATTATAGCGGCGAAATAGATTAAGGAACAGAACAGATAAACTTCGAAATATCAAAAAAGTTTTGATTATTATATCTGGTGATACATTTGATGGTAAAATACATTTGTAAAAGCAACGTTTGAAAATGCCTGTAAATCGCTAAAAATATTTTCAGCAAAAAAATTTTTAGATGTAATCCATATAATGATAGAGATAAAAAATAATTTTAATATCAGGTTTATAGTTTAATGGTTTAGATGCTGAGCAGGCTTTTATAAAAAAATAATCCCGGAGAGTTTGAACTCTTTGGGATTATAATTTTTTGTTTAAACTTCTGACTTTAAATCATCGTAGAAACTGCTATGCTTTACTTCCTGTATTGACGAGCGGAGCAGATAAGTATCCATAAACATTTCCTCGATTTCCATAGCAGTATAGCCATAATCAAGAAGCAGGATAATATCGTCCTCGTCAACGCCGTAGCAGTTGCACATATCAAACAGTAATTCTTCCTCGCTTGTATATTCACAGTATTCACCGTCATCTTCCCAGTCATACCATTCATAGCTGTAGCGAGTTTTTTTGTTGCTTGTACCTGTACTGAAAAACGAATAATCTTCGGGAGTAAAACGACCACTGTTAATTTTTCCGTCTGCACTGATTGAAATAATGTCACCCTCACATACTTTTATAATAGCAGGTTTTTCAGACTGTAATCCGACGGATTTCAGTGCTTTGTTCATGATTGATTTTGTTGAAGCATACACATAAAGTCCAAGACGTTCAAGATAAATCAGATACAGCGGATTGTTGCCCTTGACAAAATAGAGCGTGTTGTTTTCGTCAATCAGGGTAAACACAAAGTTTCCTATAACGTCTTCCGCCATATTTCTCAGCGAATCAAAGTCCAGTTTTTTCTGTCTCTCGATAAGCTGAACTGCAACATATGAATCTGTTTCAATCTTTGTTTTCGGCAGATTATGGGACTTACGGAGTGCCGTATCATTGTACAGAACTCCGTTATGGGCAAATGCAAAAGTCTTGTCAGCTTTGCCGGGAAATGGGTGATTGTTGAAATTATTTTCCTTGTCGCCCTGCGTGGCAAGTCTTGTGTGTCCCATAACTGCCACCGTGTTTTCTGGTATGTTGAATTTGATTTTATGAGCAGGTTTCGGACGTTTATAAATGGTGACATGACCGTTTTTCACATATGAGATACCAGCGGCATCAGTTCCACGTTCTTCAGCGGCGTTTGCGAGTGCCTGAGTGAGTTTCTTTAAAAGCTTATGCGGTAATTTCTTTCCGCAGTCAAGCCAGCCGTATAATGCACACATAATTAAAATTCCTCCGTTTCTTCGACTTTTTCGTTAATGTAAAGATTGCGTTCTTTGAGATACTGAATGAGTTCGGGTTCGTTAATTCCTGCAACAAATTCCGACCACGATATTTTTGAAATTCCGTCATCGTCCATCAGGACAGCAAGCTCGCAGATTTTGTTTACCAGCTCCAGCGTAGCAATAAGAGTGTTGTATTTGAGCGTCCCCCTGAAAAGTCTGAACTCGATTGTATGATAGTTACAGAGATTCACGGCAACGTAACGACCATAGCTTTTCTTTGCCTTGTCCATTATTGCTTTCGGGGAACTTTCATAGCCGTAGCGAGCAGCCCAGCGGTTCATAGCATATTCAGAACGGCGTGAAAATTTCAGCATCTCATTCCAGTGGTGTTCNACAAAGTAGAGAATGCGGCTGATAACTTCGTCCTGCTCGTCACGGTCAAGACCAAAACTGTCACGGTTCACATGAACGTGAAGACCACAGGTACTTGTCTGATGTGAACGGTAACCAAGTCTGATGGCATAGCTCATAATATCTTCCCAGCGGAAATTTTTGTGATAGTTGAGAGCCATCGGGTGACTTACAAGCTCCATACCGTCTTCAAGTGAACTGTCGGATTTTATGTAAATGTGTTCATCGCCTTCGTTGGCAATGTCGAGAAGTTCACCGGCATAATCGTCGTCCTTGCCTGCTCCGTCGATTTCAAGCTCCACACCGAAATATCGGTTTGAATCACCATAGAAAACAGGCATAGGTTTGTAGCTGTATTCGTGGATTGATGTACTTCTGCGGATATTTTCATAGCACTCACGGCAGTAGTAACCGTCCTCGTACTCATATGTGTCGTCATTATGAATGATTGCATTGCATTCCTCNCAGCGACTGTAGTAGTTGTCATANCAACGACNNCAAAGNCANATNTTGTCGTCGCTGTATGCATCGNAGTCCCAGATAAACTCATCGCATCTGTCACAGGTTACGGCGTAGCTGTCGATGCAGTCCTGACAGACTGGTTCGCCATAGATGGTGTCGTAGTCATCACTCTCGATGATGTCACCGCAGTGAGAGCAGTAAATTTTTTCTTCTTCCATTTGTTTTTCCTCCGTAAAATAAAAATTTCCCTCCCGGAATTAACCGGGAGGGATTTGCGTTGTGGATTAATATTCGCCTGATAAAAGCATGGTTGAGTGGTCGCCGTCGTCAATGACATAGACCTTTGCTGTAATCGGATTACCATACGGAATAAAGTAATTCATACAGTATTCGGGCTGTTCCGATTTGTGGGTGATTTTCTGTAATATACCGACTGCTTCAAATGTGAATATCTGAAAGTAGTCTTTCGGTTCGGGCATTCTGTCAATGCACTCCCACATAAGAATCTGAAACTCAAACGGAATTTCAGTATCAATTCCTCTTGTGATATAAAGCTGATTATTAAACATCTTTTGTCCTCCTTTCGCTGATTTGTTATGCTCCTATGTCCCTACCAAAATTATTGGCAGAGCTTACCATAGCACTTCAATAATATATAATTAAATTTAATTTATTTTACTGAATATATAACATAAATATAAATAAAGGAGGGTAAAGATATGTGTGACAATTTAAACGAAATCATAACAATAGAAGAACTGATGAAACTGTTGAGTATAGGTAAAAATACTGCCTACAGACTTCTTGAAAGCGGTGAAATCAGAGCGTTTATTCTTGGAAACAAATGGAAGATTCCGAGAAAATCTGTGATTGAGTATATCAATAAAATGACTTATGGTACAGATTCTCCCTCATGTCAGGCATGAGCGGACATACCTTTTAATTTAAATATTTATTTTTAAAATTATTCAGAAATTAGAGAGAATGGTCTGACAGATGAAAAACATACGCAAGTAAGCGAAATCTGTCAGGCACCGGGGAAGTTCATTTCAGTGAATTTCCCCGATACTCTCTGTATGCGGAGTTGTTTTGTACAGAGAGTTTTTGTAATCGGCAGTTGATTCTGCCGATTTTTTAATTCCTTGCTAACATTAAGATAAAGCAATTTAAAGTATTTTAATGAAAGAAGGAACGATATGAAACAGTATAGTATATCGGTATACCCGAAAAGCTTTAAAGGTGTCGCAAAATGCGATATACCGTCAAAAATAATCAATAAAAGCATTGCATCACACAGGAAAAGCGTTACATTAAAGGAGCTTGCTGAGCTGATTGAAAATAAATACGTCTGGACTCCTGCGACATTTTTAAACGGCGAAAAAAGAATTCAAAATATTGAATCAATGCAGTTGTTCGCTATAGACATTGACGGCGGTCTGGAGTACGGTGAAGCACTCAAAAGAGCGGAAAAATATTATCTTCCCATTGCTCTAAGCTATGAAACCTTGTCATCAGTGAACTTTTCAAAGTATCGTCTGGTGTTTGCCTGTAATCAGAAAATTACCGATAAATCGTTGATTCAGCTTATGCTTATGTGTTTTTGTATCATTTTTCACGAAGCGGATAAGACTTCTAAGGATATGTCGAAAATGTATTATCCTGGCAGTAATACGAGGTTTTCAGAAGAAGCATTTTTTAGCGTTTATGACCTACTCCTAAGTACAATGCAGTATCTTTCCGAGAACGACAGCGAGCATAAAACAAGAACGCTTCAACAGCTTGCAAATAAGACTGGCGTTGCATTGAACAACAATTCATTTTACATAACCGAACCGCATGATATGGACGATTTCCGCTATTATCTTGAGGAAAATGACCTGAGAAGTATTGTGATTTGTGATTCTTTCGATAATCAATGTTATCTGTTATTCAGTGAAAATAAGGCGAATTTGCGTTTTACTACACCACCGCAAAAATTACAGAATGTCAGTTTTGACGATATGGAATGCTGTCAGTTAATGACGGATTTCAGTAACGGTGTACGGCTGAAACATATTGAGTGGTTCGGTCTGATGACCAACTTGATTCATTTAAAAGGCGGTCAGCAGTTTTTCAAAGATACGCTGGAAAAATATGAAGAAAAATATGGGGATATTTCACGAAAATTTGAACAGATGTCATGGGCAAAAAAAAACAGCTGTCATTCATATCGCTGTGATAGTTACTGTCCTTACGACGATGTGTGTAGCCATGGTTCAAATATGTGTTATACTGTAACAAGCCGTGAAGTCCGAAAAATATATGAGGATATTGAGTATACCGACCTTGAAACAATGCGGAAAAATATATCTTATGCAATAACCGAGTCAATGAAAAACAGCGGAATAAATGTAATAAAAGCACCTACAGGAGCAGGAAAAACATACGCTTATTTACAGGCAGTTTTAACTTCGGACAAGCAGTGTATAGTAGCAGTTCCGACATCAAGATTAATGAGGGAAATTGCCGAAAAAGCCTGTTTAATGGGCATCAGAACCGTATGTACACCACTTATACATGAGCTTCTGTCTCACCTTGACAATGAACTTGCTGACTATATAAACTACCTTTATTCTATCGGAGATGACGGAGGAATAAATTATCTTCTGAGGGAAAACAGAAATTTTTATGTTGACAATTATCTGAATCAGATTGAAAATCTCCGCAGATTTGACGGTAAGCTGATTGTTACAACTCACGCAAGGCTTCTGAATATGAAAACCGATTTTCTGAACGCAAGGAATGTTATCATAGATGAAGATATTCTGCCGTTTATGATGCAGATTGAGAGGTGTTCCGTGCAGGATTTGGAAAGTCTTCAGTTCAATCTGTACAATGCTGAAATAAAACCCGATGAACATATTTACATCAAGCTGTCTGAAATACGGAAAGTGAACGGATATGAAGTACTCAAACCAATGAATTATGATATAACTAATGAGGACAAATTTGCAGTCAATTGTTGTATAAACAGTAAAAACTGGACTTCAAATATATACCATGCTTTGTATGCGGAATATTTTTATCATGCTGAAAACAGTGATGATATTCTTTTTCTAAATGTCAGAACGTTACCGGAAAGTGCATTTACAATTGTTTCAGCTACGGCTGATGAAATGATTTACAGGAATATTTTCGGTGACAGAATAAGCTATTTTTACGATTTGGGAATGGTTAAAAATACAGGAAAACTCATTCTTCACTGCGACAAATCATACAGTCATGACTGTCTTTTGAATGAACCTGAAATAATTGATAATCTTAGGAAAAAACATAGTGATTGTAATATAATTACGTTCAGGGAATTTGCACAGAAAAACGAAATATATTTAGGTGCATCACAGGGCTTTAACAGATTTGAGGGCGAGAATACGGCTGTAATAGGTACTTTTCACCGTCCTGAATATGTTTATAAGCTATGGGCAATGTATATGACTGGAAGTACTTGTTTATGTGGTGATGTTCTTGCTGTACGGAATATTAAACGCAATGGATTTTCTTTTAAAATGATGACATACAAAGAAGAACTGCTCCGAAACATACAGCTCTGGATGATACAAAGCGAATCGGAGCAGGCAGTGGGAAGAGCAAGATTACTGAATAATGACTGTACTGTACATCTGTATTCGAATCTTCCCCTCCGACAAGGTGAACTATATGACTAAAATTGGTTATTTCAGGTATTCTACCATTATTTATTATATGGTCATGGACTTAAAATCACCAGAATTTGCGTTTTAGGGAGAAAAAGAAACACCAGAATACCCAGTATCGGAGATTCATTAAAATGGGGACTCTTATAGTCTATTGATTAAATGAGGATTGTTTTGTTATAATTTTTAAGTCTATGGCGAAANATATTTCCAANATCTATGGGTATGTGAATCTGTNTGAAAATTCGGAGCAGGAAAAACTTTACCNATTTGCTATGTGCAATGACAAAAATACAAAGCTCGGTGTTTTATAAGCGTAAAATAACTTGCGTTTAATTACAGCAGTAAAAAACCTCGCCGAAAAACACAGCGAAGTTAAGAGCGTATTAGATTTTCCATGGCAAAAGAATTGTGCCAGTTGGTTTTGAGAACAACTCGATCAAGTATTTTTCAGCGTCCAGTCCGTTTGCCTGAGCCGTAGAGATGATCGAATACAACGTGAGTTCGACGAAAAAATATAGAAAAAACCGCCGAAATCTGTTATATAGTCAATCCACTTTACAAGGGAACGAAAAAGTGATATAATAAAAATATGAGTAAAAGTAAAGATTTAAGAGAAACGGCGGTAGCATACCGAAAAGAAGGACATACATATGAAGTAACAGCCAGAGTGTTCGGAGTAGTAAAAAGCACAGTACACAGATGGGTAAAACAATATGAAGAAACAGGTGATTTATCGAATAAACCCCTTAACAGGAGTTTTAAAAAAATAGACCTGGAAAAGCTGAAAGCATATGTAGCGGAACATCCTGATGATACACAGGAGGAAATATCGGTTGTGTTTTGCTGTTGTCCACAGGCAGTAAGCAAAGCATTGAAAAGAAATGGAATCGCTCGAAAAAAAAGACACTCAGTTATAAAGAACAGAGTCCTGAAAAAGTAAAGGAATATCAGGAAAAAATAAAAGATATTCCGGAAGAAAAAACAGCATATATCGACGAAACAGGTATAGATAAATGTCTTTACCGTGAATATGGATATGCCCCCGTGGAAAGAAGGTTTATGGCAAAATACCAAGGAAAAAATTTCAGAGAACAAATATTATTGCTGAAAAACTTGGAAATGAAATAATCGCACCAATGCAGTATAACTCAAAAATGGATTCGGCACTTTTTGAAAATTGGTTTGAAAAGTGCCTGCTGCGTGTCTTGAAGAAGGTACAACTATTGTTATGGACAATGCGTCTTTTCACCGTAAAAAGAAGCTTTATGAAATATGCAGTAAATATGGTTACAATCTCATTTTTCTTCCGCCATATTCTCCTGAACTTAATCCTATCGAAAAATACTGGTATGTTTTAAAAAATAGAATAAAAGCTTTTTTACGTCTTAACTTTTCTATTGATGATTCTATACATTATGCCTTCTCATCTCCATAGTATTTTATTTTTAAGTAGATTTACTATAGCCTATATTGGATTTATAAGGCCTCGGTGAAAAATAAAGAAAAAATTTTATCGAATCGTTGACTAGTTTTGAATTTTATGCTATAATAAAATGTAATATAACTGTTATCGGTACAGCAATTTAATTCTATTGAAAGGAGTATATATGGGAAAAGCAAGTAACGGAAAAAGTCTTTTCAACGAGATGACTCGTGTTCAGATGCCTGCACTTGTTCATCTGACAAGGCTCGGATATACATATTATGGACGATTATTTGAGGATATGGCTGATACAGTCTATGATTCCGATACAAATATATTGAAAGATGTTTTTATCTCACAATTCAAGAAACTCAATCCCGATCACGAGGACGAAGCGGAGCAAACGCTGAAAGCTATCAGGCAGGAAGTTGATAACGACGATCTCGGAAAGAGTTTTTATGCCCGTTTGAAATCTACTTCTCCTGTTCGCCTGATAGACTTTGAAAATCCAAAAAATAATATTTTCCATTGTACAGCGGAGTTTACTTGTAAAAATGGGCAAGATGAATTCCGTCCAGATATAACGCTTTTTGTGAACGGTCTGCCCTTAGTGTTTATTGAGGTGAAGAAGCCTAATAATCACGGCGGTATGGTCGCTGAGAGTGAACGTATGAACAGGAAGCGTTTTCCTAACAAAAAGTTCCGTCGATTTATAAACATTACTCAGCTTATGTTATTCTCCAATAATATGGAATACGATGCCGAAGGCGGTATTGTGCCTATTCAGGGAGCTTTTTACTGCACAGCTGCTAAAAAGAGTGTACCATTCAACTGTTTTCGTGAAGAAAATCTGATGAATGACGATGTAGCACCATATATCAAGGAATATCACTACAAGGCTATTGATGCTGAAATAGAGAAGAAGATACTAAAAGATTTTAACAATCAGGTTATCCATACTTCTCCCGAATATCAGACAAATCTTAATGTCAATACACCTACTAACCGCATCATTACTTCTATGTGTTCCCCTGAGCGCTTGCTGTTCATTCTCAAATATGGCATAGCTTATGTAAATATGGAACGAGAGATTGACGGTAAAATTGAAACAATCAACCAGAAGCATATTATGCGTTATCAGCAGATGTTTGCCGCTTTTGCTATCCGTGCTCTGCAAGCTTGCGGTTGAATTCTTCAAGACTGCTGAAATGCTCCCAGTCATAGAAGTATCGTTGGTCATTTCTGTGACTTCTTTCTACTTTTCCATTGTGCCATGGTGTTCTCGGCGGTATTAGCTTATGTTCTATACCTGCATTTCTGAGAACTGTATCAAAGGGACATTCTGTATCATCGCTTATGTACTTGTAGGTGAATTCTGTTCCGTTGTCCGTCTGAATTGTTTGTATCTTGAAGGGAAATGCTTTTTGCAGCATCTTGAAAAATCTAACCGTATTTTCTGGTGTGTGTGTTCCTCAAATCCGTATATGAAGCGATATCGGGTACATTCATCTATCGCAGTCCACTGGTATAAGTGCTTGCCGTCTCGTTTTAATCCCCCTCTCAGGCAGCAATACGGTACTTCTTTAACATCTATCTGAACCTTCTCGCCCGGTATACTCAGATCTGGATAACGGCGTTCATGATTCCTTGGCGGTTTTTTTGTATTCTTTCCACCAAGCCCCATGCGTTTAGCTGCATACACCATTCCGCTGAAACTCCTCGTATAGCCGTTTTTGACTGCTTCATCGAAAACTCCGTCCCAGCCATATCGCAGATATTTCTTTTGAAAGCATTTGAGAATAAGCTGTTCTTCTGCTTCTGTGTGCCTCTTGGGGNGATTNNGTGGNCTGTGTGATCTTTCTCTTAGTGACTTCCATGTGCCGTCGTANCGTTTGCACCACNGCTTTACGCTCGACNGNCTGACANCGTACATNCTGCTNGCATGACTTTTTCCTTTTCTGTTCGCCAGCTTAACTACCGCTTGACGTTTCTTGGCTTCTTGTGTTATAATATTCATATGAAATTCCTCCGAGTCGGTATTTTTGGTTGTGGTAAACTTATTATACCATACCTCGGTTGGAATTTCTATTTTTATTGGGTCATCTCATTTTAACACATACAATTTTGAAAAAAATTTCTGAAAAAGAAAAAATCCGGCATTGCACCGGATTTTTCATACATTTTTATTCTGTTGACATTTATTCAACATTTTTAAGTGCATCTGCCAACGGAACTCTTTTAACTTTTCTCGTCTGGAAAAATGCAATTAAAGCATAGGAAACAATGCCCATAACTGCCATTTTTACAAATACAGACGGAGCAACATAATATGGCAACCAGCCCGGATAACTCTTGAAAAAGTATTCGCAAACCTCTTTCAATGCAATATTTGTAATTGGGATCGTCAATAGCATAGACAGTACAACAACGATCGAAGTCGTCATAATATAAATGCCATTTATCTCGCTGTTTTGATAGCCCAGAATCTTGGTCATGGAAATAGACTGCGAATTCTTTTCAATAATCAGTTTGGAAAGCAGATACACAATCAGCATAAACATGACAATACCAAACACAAGGAAAATATTCATCATACTTCCCATTGAAAGCTTCAACTGACGTGACGTTTTTGTCAGATCGTCTACAGTAATTTCAGCAGCAATGTACATTTCGTCAATATCCGTAATATCCTTTTCCGAAAAATAGCCGCTGAAATAATCTGCATCATTATCGAATGTGATATTAAAATCTTCCCTATCCATGAACACGCTCAAAGCTGCAGGATAATAATAGATNCNGNNAACATTAAAGCTGTACTNTTCAGTTCCGAACTGCTCTTGCAGCGTAATTTCATCGCCGATTTCTACATCATGCTTTTCAGCATAGGCATTAGAAATATATACACCGTTTTTCAAATCAATGTCAATATATTGACTGTTATCGGAGATTCCGTAAATGGTTACTTCCTCGGATTTAAGTTTACCTTCTGGTGTTTTCAGAGTGTTTGCTGCATATTTTTCAGCATCTTCCGCCATTGTTTCCACAGGAGCTTTCAGCAGATACTGATGACCTGCAAGCAGATTTGTTGTGATATCCTCCTGATATTTATCCAGCATTGGCGTAAACAAGAATCCAAACAGCAATATCGCATTTGCAAAAAAGATACCCACAAAAATTGTNNNATAATTNGGGANATTCTGGAATATCACACGCANNCGGAAACGCTTCATGATNCCAATTTTCGTATTGAGTTTGAATGCCTTTTTCTTTTGTCTGCGGCTCAAATCACGGCGAATAAATTTCAACGGTGAAAGGCTCAGTTTTCTGGACAGCATAATAAAATTGATTGCAAGCATGATGAGCAGTGGGATAACTGTTGTATTGACAAACGCACTCGGATTCCAGAGCGTCACATAAGTCGGCAGACTGTAGCTTCCATAATATGCAGAAGCAGCAAAATCTTTCAACGCCGTGTAACCCAGAATATTTCCAACAATCGCACCTGCAAGCGTTACCAGCATAGGCATCGCCATATAATGGCGAATCAGTTCGCCCTTTGTGTAACCTGTGGCACGCAGCGTTCCGATCACTGTAGCCTCTTTTGCAATTGTATTTCCCGTTGTAATGGCAAAAACAAATGCGATTATCACGACTACAATATACAGGAAGATCGTAATAAAAGTGCTGTCGCCCTTGATATCATCACCTGTAAAAATAATTGCCTGATTGGTGTATTCAGGAATATACTCCGTAACAGCATTTCCGTGCAGAGCAGACTGCTCATAAAGATTTTTCAGAAAATCTTCCGAAAGTTCCTTTGCTTCTGTATCGTCTTTCGGACGCTCGTCATATTTCCATGAATAACTGTAGTGCAGTCCGTTTTCACCAAGAGAATCGAAACAATCCTCAGTCACGACTGCAACACCGAATTTAACTGCGTCAAANATCATATCTGCCGGGCTTGAAAAANGTGCACTGTAATCAGAAAGTGCNACAAGTCCGCTTATCGTAAACTCGTTGTCACTGAAANTAAGCGTATCGCCCACAGAAATTTCATTATTGTCTGCATACATTCTGTCAATTGCGATTTCATTTTCAGACGACGGAAATTCGCCCTCCATAAGGCATTCAAGATTAATTTTGTTACGCTTATGGAATACTCTTAATGTACTGTCTATTTCTTTCGTGCTGCGTTCTATGTAGANATTTTCGTAANTGTTTAGACTGTCCGTTTCTAAATCAGAAATCAATNNCTCNTCTGCCTCTGAATACAATTCAAAATTTCCGTCCTCAATACTGTATTTCTCAAAGCTCTCGTCATAGGCAGTTGCCATGCTGTTTCCTGCCACGTTCCAACCTGATACAATGGAAATCGTCCCTGCAATAAACAGAAAAATAATCAGATACTTGCCGAATTCGCTTTTAAGCTCTCTTGGAAATCTTTTGATAAGAGGATTTTTCATGCTTATCCCTCCTTACCAGTCAAGTTCTTCTGCGAAAATTTTTTCTTCATTCACATAATTTTTACGGATAACACCGTCACGGAGCTTTATAACTCTGTCTGCCATATTNTTGATAGCATCGTTGTGTGTCACCATAACGACTGTACTGCCATATTTCTNATTCAAATTTTCAATCAGTTTCAGAATTTCCTTTGNAGTGTTGTAATNCAGCGCACCCGTNGGCNCGTCACAAAGCAGAATGTCAGGATTTTTCACAATTGCACGTCCAATTGCAGTGCGTTGCTNTTNACCTCNCGNAAGCTGANTCGNCAGTTTGTGACGATGTTCATAAAGTCCAAGAGTTTTCAGCAGTTCGTCAACGTCCAGCGGATTGTCACTAAGATATGCTCCCACTTCCACATTTTCCTTGATGTTAAGATTCGGAATAAGGTTATACATCTGAAAAATATATCCAAGATGTTTTCTGCGGTAAATCGTCAGTTTTTTCTCGTTCATGTCTGCGGTTTTTTCGCCATTTATGGATATATATCCGCTGTCTGCACTGTCGATTCCACCGATGATATTCAGCAGTGTTGATTTTCCTGAACCGGACGGTCCAAGCAATACGCAGATTTCCCCCTTTTCAATTCCTGCGTTAATTCCTTTCAGCACTTCAACCCTGCTTTCACCTTCGCCAAAATGCTTTTTAATTTCACTGATTTCTAAAAACATATACTCATCCTCCCAGATTATTAGTATCAGCTAACCTTGAATTTAAAATATTCGGCAGTTATATCCTGCCGGATATTTTTATGCTATTATTTCTTTTCTTCATCCAGCAGTGGCAGCATATTTTTTGCACAAATCGCCATTGTAGACGCATTATGCAGCAATGCTGAAAGGGATGGAGTAATAATTCCAAACAAATCGGACAACAGCAATGCTGAATTGAATCCCACAATAAACCGATAATTACGGTTGATTCTGTTCATTAGCCTTTCGCTTAGAATATGGCGGAAGAAAAATAAGATTGTAACCATATTTAATGCATATTTCATAAAGTTGCTTTTTACGATGAAAAGATGCATTGTCCATAACAATAGTCGTACCTTTTTCAAGGCAGGGTAATAAACACTTTTCAAACCAGAATTCAAAAAGTGCTGAATCTATTTTTGAGTTGTACTGCATCGATACAATTATTTCATTTCTAGGTTTTGCAGCAATAATATCTGTCCTCTGAAATTTTTTCCTGATATTTTACCATGGAATTTCTGTCCACGTGGGGCATATCCATATTCACGGTAAAGACATGAATTTATGCCTGTTTCATCAACATATGCAATCTTTTCTTTCGGAATATCTTTAATTTCTTCAATGTACTTTTTTACTATTCTGTTCCTTATAAGACAGCGTTTTTTTACGTGTTATTCCAAGTCTTGTGTATGATTTGCTTATTGCCTTAGGACAGCAGCTGAACACAGTCGAAACTTCTTTCTGTATATCATCATGTTGTTCTGCTACATATGCTTTCAGCTTTTCCTGGTCTGTTTTTTAAAACTCCTGTTAAGAGGTTTATTCGATAAATCACCTGTTTCTTCATATGAATTTCCTGCCTTTTTATATGCTACTGCTGTTTCCCTTAAATCTTTACTTTTACTCATGTTTTTATTATACCATATTTCGNTTCTNTTGTCAAATAGGANAACTATACGACTGAAAANATTGACCATTGGTTTTCTGCGTACGGCTATTATTAATCTAAAATGGAATTACTGTAAAAGATACTAAACAGGTTCTTAAATTTCAGATTGTCTTTTGTCTGCCTGCGATAATCTTCTGTATATGAACTGTGCACACATTCCCGTGAAAAAACCTGCAATACAGCCGGCAGCAATCATTATGGGCAGATATGAAACAACTGTAAAAGTTCNGGCAACACATACAGCTGNTATGATTTGTCCGATATTNTNANATACCGCTCCGACAACACTGCACAGCCACATATAATTTTCAGGAATGATTTTTTTCAGAACGGACATTCCTATCAGACACGTCGCCGCTCCGCAGGCACTGTAAATAATTGCGGAAATATTACCGCCGAATATTGAACCGAGCAGAACTCTTGCAAGTACTATCATAGCTACCTCACTGGTTTTATAGTGGTAGATGCCATACACTGTTATTATATTTGCAAGTCCAAGTTTTACTCCGGAAACAGCTGACAAATTCGGTATTCTCAGTTCAATTATAAAGATGATANGTGCCACAGCCGTAAGCATTNACAACTNAGTAAGTTTTCTGATATTCATATTTTCTGATTCTCCTAATCACTGAATCTTATGACCAACCTGTTCGGAAGGCACACCAACGGCATTGAATCTGATTTCAAAAATCCCGATTTCACACATATTTTGTCAGGACATTCAGCATCTGAAATACATATCTTTCCGTCGGATATTTCTATGGTGTTAGATGACCTTCCGCCTGTTGACTTTACAGTTATGGTACGATTTTCTGTATCCGACAAATCAAATGTATAAATCACACTGCCGTCCTGTACTACTTCAACTGTATGTTTTTCTGACGGTCTGAAAGCATAAAGTGTCATAATTCCTGATACCAGAAAAATCACTGTTATAATGATTATTATTGTTTTAGTGCTTTTCATAGCGGATTACCTCAGTAGGCATATTACATATTACTTTCAGATTTTTTTCAATGTTCTCAGTTACTAAAAGATTTCCCTCGTCGGTAACAAGAATCATATCAAAATCTCTGTTTTTTCTCCAGTACTCAACAGCGTTTTCCGTACCTGCAACAAAAAGAGCTGTAGAAAGTGCATCACATATCAGACCGCTTTCACCTATTATTGTTACGGAAACAAGCCCGTTGTCTGCCGGACATCCGTCATCTGAATCAATTATATGCCAGTAATTCTGACCGTCGTTGCCTGTGAAATATCGTTCATAGTTTCCGGAAGTAATTACTGCTTTGTCTTTGACCGATAAAATACACATTTCTGAATCCGGCTGAAACGGATTTTTTACGGCAACGTTCCAAAGAGAACCGTCAGGTTTAGTGCCAAGTGTCTGAACGTTTCCGCCGAGATTCACAATTGCTGATTTAATACCGTTTTCCCTGAATATTTCAATAATACTGTCACTTGTGTAACCTTTTGCCAACGCTCCTAAATCAATCTGAAAATCCTGCGGAATTTTTACATATCCGTCACCTGTTTCTATTTTCTGATAGTCAACATTTTTCAGAAGGTTTCCGATTGTATTACTGTCCGGAATTTTATATTTACCTGTTGTGAATCCCCATTCTTTCAGTATCGGATAAACTGTAATGTCTAAAGCCCCGTCTGTCTGATACCCGATATTTACAGCTGTTTCTATAATTTCAATAGTATCACTGCTGACATACGTTTTCTGTCCGTCAGCATGATTTATTTTCCATATATCACTTGATTCGTACGTCACAGAAAGAAGTTTTTCAAGTTCTGTAATTTTAAGCGATGCTTTTTCAAGAACGGATTCAGAGTTATTGCCGTATACTTTGAGGTTCATGTAAGTGTCCATTGCGAATATATCACGTGTTTCAGATATATTGTCTGTCTGCTCATGTTCCTGAGAACAAGAGCAGATACTGAAAATAATAATTAATATAATAAACAGCTTTTTCATTGTCAGTTTTTAGCGGAGTTAAGGGCTTTCTGTACAGCTTCCATAATTGCCTTTGAGCTGTACGTGGCACCGGAAACAGCGTCAACGTCTGTATTCTGAGAAGAAAGAATCTGAGAAATTACAGATTCCTGTGCTGAATTGAAATACCATTCGTCACTTTCTTCAGTATGTGCTTTAATTGATGTAATCACGTCATTTTCAACAGTGATTTCAACAAATATATCACCGTCATATCCGTATGCACTTGAGGAATATGTACCGTTTCTGTAAATATAAGATGGTTCAGGCTGATTGTTGTAATTATTATTGTTGTTATTACTATTGTCATTATTGTCCTGATAATTATTATCTTCTTCATAATAATCATCATTTTCTTCGTAATATTCTTCATGTTCTTCGTCAATATTTTCTTCGGTTTCTTCTGTCGGCTCTTCTGTTTCAGGTTCTGTAGCAGTTTCAGTACCTGTAGTGGTTTCAGTGGTAGTGGTATCGGTTTCGGAAGTCGTCTGTGTTGAAACTGTTGTCTGTGCAGAAGTGCTTACAGATGAAGTTGTTTCAGAAGTTTCTTCGCTTTCAGACGATACGGAANTAGTNACTTTTGNAATTATACTGCCTGNATCGGAAGAGGNCTNTTNGTCCTNNNCNCNCGANACAAGANCGCACGACAGAACGCCNGAAAATACAACCGCANTTATAATATTAAGAAATGTTTTATTTTTCGGTTTCATTTTCACCACAATATACTTTCTTATCCTACATACAGCGTAACCTATAAATACAACGCTGTAAATCAGAATATTGAAGAAAATTCCCTCACGCCCTGCTTTAGCCATAGGATAATAAAGACAAAGTACGTGTATATAAATCATTGCATAGAAAACGTATGCTGTTCGCTGAATTTTTTTCCATAGCTTTGCGTTCATCTTTTTACGGACTTTCGGAAACGACATTACTGTAAGCGGTATCATTATAACCAGCATTGCAATCGTCAGAATACTTGCTGTGATATAATTTGAAGCCATTCTGCCAGAGTCAGTAAAAAGTCTTACTAAATAAGTCTGTCCGAATCCTATGTTGTGACCGAGTGTAAGAATTGCCGCAAAAATCGACAGTTCACCCCTTATCGGCATAATTTTTTTAATCGGAAGTGAACCGTTTGGAAACGCTCCCACCCACATCACAACACACCACAGAGCTGTTGCAAATGCTCCTCTTGTAAAAAGTCCTATAACGTAGGTGTTAAGAAAAACAGGAAGTGAACGCAGGTCGGAACGGGTCATTATAACGCTTGCCACCGTTATAATGACCGCCAGTGTATAAAAAATACAGGAATGTTTTTTCAGTGGCTTACCGCATAAAAACGTAAAGCCGAACGCAAGAATCAGGGCAATGAGGAAAAGCATATTATTTCACCTTTCGATTAATTTACTTATTTTTCTTTTTTACAGCAAATGCTGTAACTGTTGCCACAGCCATTAATGTGACAGGAACAGCAACTCCGGTAACGCCTGTTTTGGGGCTTGCAGAACTGCTTGAGGAATTGTTGGAAGAATTGCTTGATGAGTTGTTTGATGAATTATTACTGTTATTTGAAGAATTGTTGTTTGTATTTGAAGTGGTTGTACTTGAAGTGTCTGTATCTGAAGTGTCCGTATTTGAAGTATTTGTATTTGAAGGGTCTGTATCTGAATTGTTATTGTCTGGTTCTTCTGTTGAGGGCTGTTCACTTTCACCTGTTACGAAATCAAATTCAAGAGTATTATTATAGCCTGTAGATGTTACTGTAAGATGATAAGTACCGTTACCGTTGAATACTTTTTCGTTTCGTGAAGATGCCTCTGTGTTAATAGTTCCGTCGTCGTTAATAATCTTAACACTGCCTTTGCCGGAAGCGGAATAATTAGTGTCATTTACGGAAACGGAAGAAATGTTTTTAATGAAGTTGGCAAAATTTTCATACTCTGCATTTTCTGTTTTTACAAGCATACCGCCAGAATATGTTGCAGGTATACTGTCAGTTGTGAGTACAAAGCTCGCTGATACGTCAGCATATTTGCCTGCATTGTCTGAAACTGTGAGAGTGTAAGAACCTGCGAGAGTGTCCGTGTAGGAAATTTCATTGTCTGTAACCGTGAAATTATCCGAAATGCTGTAATTTCTGTCATAGTTGTCGGGTATGTTGTTTGCAGTCAGAGTTGTTGAGCCTGTACCCGATGTGCTGTTTTCAACGACAAATTCACCATCAAATTTTACAGGTACATATGTATCTGTTTCAATTGTTGTATAACCGTCGAGAGTAATGAATACAACTTCGTTTATAGTAGAACCCATAAGACCTATAAAATTCTCATAAGGAAGATTATTGCCGTGCGGTTCGGTTGTCTTTATACCTGATGACCACGCCAGTTCTCCTCTCCAGATGTTAGCTTCATGCCACATTGCGTAAGAGCTGCCGTCTGTAGTTTTTATCAATGCTCCGTAAATTGCACCGAGTTCAGGACTGTTTTCAACATCAATGAGATAATCTCCCCACGGTGTGCTTGTACTTAGTTTTATTGAAGATTCCGATGCTGTTACAGGTGTTTCGTCCTGTATCTCCGAAAAAGACACCGCACCATCCGTAACAGTGACATTCTTGTATGCAGACGGAATATAGTCAATAGAAGTGAAACTGTAGTTGTTATCACCGAGAGAATCAAGGTCTGCCTGAGTTATTG
>WFLZ01000190.1 GCA_009177225.1 Clostridia bacterium | reverse complement strand
TTATCTTCTGTTTCCGATAATAATAGCATCTGTGGAGCAATCAAGAATTTTTGAAAGTTTAAAAATCAAATCTACTGAGAGATTTTTATTTTTTGTTTCAACCAAGCTTATAAGGCTTTGGGTGACGTGCAGTCTTTCAGCAAGTTCNGTCTGTGTCATACCCTTTTCCTCACGAAGAATGCGGAGATTTTTTCCAATGTTCACGGCTTCACCCTCTTTCAGTTTTCAAGATTCTTTCAGCTTGTTTCACTCTCACCCCGTCCGCCTTGCTACTGTTTCCAGTTCTCAAACGTTCCGGCGGTTGCTGTGTGTTCCTGCTGTAATTATTTGTCAGTTTTCAGGATTACAATTATCTCTTTCGGCTTTCCACGTTCGCTGTTCTGTATTTTCCGATAAGAAATAATGTGCATTTCGTCAAGAAGCTTTAACGCCTCTGTGAGTTCTCTTGCTTTCAATATCCGGCACATTCTTAGAAGCTTTGATTTAGTGAGGGTTATTTCTCCGGACTGCTCCAGCTTTTCCATGATGTACTCAATATTTTTCTGTCGGGTGTCCTGTATAGTCTTTGCCGGCTTTCTTGATTTGCTTTCCAAGAGTTTACCCTCGAGCATAGTAACACGGCTTTCAAGTTCGTTCTGCCTGCGGAGCAGGTCCGAATAATTGCCCGCCTGTTCCCTGACTATGAAGTATGTATTTACAAGCATTCGCTGTATACTCCATGACAAGTCGTCCGTAAATGACTTTGCAATCATCAAGTAACCGCTAAGCGTTACAAGTATGATTAATTCAGGTGTTCCGCCTTGTGGTCTTTCAATACCAACCCGACGAATTTCGTCGGGCTGGTTTACTGTGAAGAAGTCAACGCCCTCAATGAAATGTTTCCGGTTGGTTCTGAAATTTCTGCTTGCCGTTCCGTCGGGTCTCTGATGCACGGTGTCAATATCTTTGAATGTCACTATTCGCTGTCCGTTGTACTCTCTTATTGGCATTGGTGTGCCGTTTATGAGTTCATACATGGCTTTTCAGTCCTTTCTATTCTGATTCTGCTGTGCTTTCTGCAATTCTGCCTGTATTGTTGCTCTTGATACTTCCTGTACACCCTGAAATATGGCTAAAAGGACATTTTCCACTGCACTTAACAATGCCTGATTCGGCTGTGCAAGGTTGCTGTAGATACGTTCAACGTCAATTGAAGTGAGTTTATTCATGTTCTCACCACCTTCTTTTAANTTTTCANGATTCTTTCANCTTGTGCCACTCTCACCGTGTACGCCTTGCTACCGTTTCCAGTTCTCAAACATTCCAAAGGTTACTGTGTTTCCTGCTGTAAGTATATATTAGCATAAATGTAATAAAAAGTCAAGAACATATTCATATAATCGTACTAATTCATAGGAATACACAATTTTTCGTTAGTGCTTTTGTATGAAATATCCAATTGATAAATAGTATAAATATAGTAATTGACATTCTTATGAACGTATGATATAATAAATTTATCATCATTCTAAAGAAATGAGGGGCATAAATGGAAACTAAAGATATTTTGAAAGAATTAAGAAAAAATCATTCGCTTTCTATGAAAGAGTTTTGCACACAATGCGATATTAGCTTTAATACGTACCAAAACTATGAAACGGGTAAAAGAATACCAACAGCAGAAATACTTATGAAAATTGCTGATTTCTATGGTGTAACGACTGATTATTTATTAGGTCGTGCAACACCTGACCCGATTCAGATGTTACTTTCAAGTGTTAAGGCAGTGGACAGCAAAAAATTTGTAGAAACATATCAGGAGCTGCCTGACCTCTATCAGGCTATACTTGTTGATGCAATGAAAAAACTTTCTGAAGCAGGTACGGCAGAACTACCAAAGAAAAGGCACGTTGAACGTCTCGGAGATATCGAGGACTCACGGGAGCAGGAAGAACAAGCCAAAAGCGACGACGAAACATCTTGTGCATAACATACCAATAATGAAAAAATCCGTCCGGCATAATGTCGGGCGGATATTTTTTCATTTTTATTTTCTGATTTAGTGGGAATTTTGGGAATTTTGGGAATGTTGCTAATAAAACGGCTATATTTAGGGAAAAAAGCTATTTATTTAAAATGGGAAACTTGTGGGAAACAACGGGAAAACAGTGGGAAAATAGTGATGTTTCCCATTTGATTCCCAGTTATTCCCACTGCATTCCCAATTTGAAAAAATGCCTAAAACCGCATAAAATAGGAAAAATCAATATTGCATTCCCAAAATTCCCAAAATTCCCATAACTTTAAAAATAAAAATCAATTGGAGCAGGTCAAAGGGGTGTCCGAAACGTTCCCCCCTTTAGGAATGTATATTCTTGTTAATGGTTTCTTGCTCCGCTCTGATTGTCGTCTATGCTCTGTGATGAACGACCAACGAACACGGAGCAGGTAATAAAAGGGGTATCAAACTATAAAAATTTTTTCTGAAAGTCTTGACATTTCTATAACTTTTAAGTATAATATAAATAAGGGAAGTGAAAAAATGTACAGGATAAAT
>WFLZ01000253.1 GCA_009177225.1 Clostridia bacterium | reverse complement strand
ACTTTTTTGGTTCGGTTGGTTCAATAGGCAAAAATATAAAACCTCACATTTTATAGTGAGGTTTTTAAAATTAATAGTAGTATACTTTTACATTGCCATATGGTTTTATCCATTCTGTTTTGCCTGTCTTATTCCAGCCTAAAGCCGTAAGAGTGCGTGCAATCTCCAATGACATTTTACGTTCGATGGGCTGATTAAGTCCATAACTATACAACTCACAAGCTATTTCCTTGACTGAAACACGGTCACGCCTGTAAGCTCCTGCCGACGTATTGCCGTCCTGATAAGCATTGATGTAGTCTCGTCTTGATTCCAGACTTTCATTATACCAATCTTTAGTAATCGGAATTTCAAGGAAATTGAATATATCGGACTGTAAAGGGCTTTCGTCGAAGTGCTTGCGCTGTTCCTGTTCAGCTAAGGCGAGAACCTGACTATCCTGAATATAGATGCTCTGACCGTTTCTGTAGAGATGTACTGCCTCTGCCCATAATTGAGCAACGTATTCGGGAGTAAAATCTTTGTCAATGCTTCTGGTGGCTTTGGGAATATTAATGTCTATCGGGTAATAACGACGGTCGCCAGTTTCGTCTTTCAGAAAATCGTAATTGTTAGTAGTACCTAAAAATACGCACTGTCGGGGACGTTGTTCGGGGTTTCTGCCATAAGGCTTGCGGTAAAAATCGTGCTGACTTGCTATCGCCTGTTTACTGCGTTCCTTGATTGACTTCTGAAATGCTGTTCCCTCGCCTAACTCGATAATCCATTTGCCTTGAATGCTTTCATAGAAGTCCTTGCCGTCGAAAGTGGTTACGCCGTCGGTGAACCATTCCGGATTTACGGCTATTTTACCGATAAATTTAGATTTACCCGTACCCTGTTTACCTACAAGAACCGTACACGTATCAAATTTAACACCAGGTTAAAAAATTCTTGCAACCGCTCCGACGAATGTCACGACGGCTACCGACTGAGTATATATATTATCGGTTGCCCCTAAAAAGTCCGTAAATACGCCTTTCAGACGGGTTTTGCCGTCCCATTGAACAGAGTTCAGATACTCTTTTATCGGGTGATATGAATGGTCATCGGCAATAATACTACATATCTGATTTATACTGTCTATTGACGTGGCAAGGGAATATTCTTTTTTCCAAATACAGCTTTATTCGGTTTTCAGTAACGTCTTTCCAGTCTTTACGGTCAAAAGTACGCATCTGTGTAAGTTCGTTAAACTCAATTTTTCCGCTGTAATTCGGGTCATTTAAAAATATGGTTTCAAGATTTGCCATATTATTCTTGACAGCGTTATCAGACTGATTACGTATCAGACTTCCCCTCCAGTCAAACTTAGCTTGTATGCATTCAGTCATATCCCTGAACCATTGATTTTTATCAAGCGTTACAGCACGTTCTGAATGTTCCCGTAAGTTCGCTATAAGCCTTGTACAGTCTTTTACCAATAATTCGTTAGCGTCCTTACAGTCGCTCCATATATCCTTTTCAGCCGTGATATACGGTACGCTGTAATCATCACATAGCTTAGAGAGTTCAACAGTAGCTTTATTACCGGCTTTATCGTTATCCAAAGCGAGGATAAGCACGGTTTCTGAAGTGTCGTATTCAAATATTTTACGAATATTACTTGTTGAACCTAAACCGATACAGGCAAAACCGCACTCGTCAACGCTCATGCAGTCAATTTCCCCCTCAACGACAAAACAATAAGGAGAGTTCAAAGCTGTAGGGTTAAGAATATGAGCAGTTCCACGTTTCCGTTTGATATTCTCGGTAGTACTTCTCCACATAAAAGACGTTTCAAAAGTCGAAATGATTACCGCCGGCGTTGTCTGATTGTTCTTGTACGTAAAACTTGATATGTAACCACAACGGAATTTTCTTTGAGTTTCTACAGATATTCCACGTCGGGTCAGATAATCTGTCTCATGTAAGTGCTGTTCTGCAACGGCAAAAAATGTTGTATAATCTTTTTCGGTTTTTGACTGTACGGGCTTTGCGGATTGTTTTTTCTGTCTTATCGGTTGTGATGCGGAAACTATTCCGTATTTTGATTTCAATTCCCTGACTATAGTTCCCGTATCGCTGATAT
Organism: Clostridia bacterium; assembly: GCA_009177225.1. GTDB lineage: Bacteria > Bacillota > Clostridia > Oscillospirales > Ruminococcaceae > Ruminococcus. Next base: position 1,184 of record WFLZ01000253.1, on the reverse strand, counting down.
GGTTCATTTCTCCGTACAGATTGAAAATATCGCCTTTTGCATCGCACGCAAAACAATAATATCTGTTGTTGTCGGGATAGACCGTAAACGCTCCCGAATGGTGAGAGCCTGTCTCACTGCCACACAACGGGCATATGTACTGATTTTTTCCGCCGTTNCNTGANGGNTGNGTGATTTCNTTCACATAGTCAAGCAGAAANGGCTTNATTTTTCCGAATTCATCATGATTGAAAGTCTGAATGTCATTCATTTGCANTACTCCTTTTTAAAAGATATAGCAAANTACAATTNACACTCAAAAAGCAAAAAAAAAAATTTTGCCATGCCTAAAAAAGACTTGACAAAATTAAATTCTTATGATATAATGATATAGTCATAAGACAAAACAAGCCTTTTGTGTGTTTAGTTGTAACTTAGCAATTACTATTCTATCACACTAAAGGCTTTTTGTCAATCCTTTTTCCGGAAAATTTATTCATGCTGATTATTCTTCTTTTTCTGCTGAACCTAATTTCGTTTCTTTTGAATAAAGTTTATGACATTGCCTTGACAATAGTTGATTTTATGTAGTGTAATATTTAAAAGCGACATAAATCAAATACAGACACCTTTTATTTCGGGTGTCTGTATTCATCATTTTTCTGCGAACGCTCTTGCCTGAACTACTCAACATAACTCAATGCTTCAACTGCAAAATTTTAGCATTCAAAAGTGAAGCTGTTGCCAGAGCATATTTAATCTGGACTTTATATCCTCAATATCCTTTGCATAAATATGGTCTGTGCGGTTTACTCGGAGTGCAATCTGATTAATGCTGTTAGCGATGTATCCGGCAAGTTTATAGATTGCGTGAATCTCATTTTTGTCCATCTGAACGATATAGCCTTCGAAAATCATTTCACGGACAAATCCTCTGAGCGTGTCCATTCCGCTGTTCTGAAACTTCTTCTTGATAGCGTCCATTTCTTTCTCACTGACACGGATTTTAAGATACTTGTTTCTCTTGTTCTTTTCTTCCATTTTTCAAAATTCCTTTCTCTATCTGTTTTCAAAATCGGGGTTCAAGGCATATGCGTACACTTAAGCGTATTTAGCAAATTGAAAAAGTGAGGGAAGTCTTTTGCGTTTAGAATTGGCACAGAAAGCAGGTAAATCAGCTAAAGTTTTACAGCTAAAGTCATAAG
>WFLZ01000231.1 GCA_009177225.1 Clostridia bacterium | reverse complement strand
GTGGGGGAGATAGAATTTCCGTCCTCATGTGTTGCGGTAGTATTGGTGGAACGGGAAGTTGTTGTGACAGAGTTCGCTTCTCTTGTAGTATTGGTTGTAGTGGTGCGTTTGGTTGAAGTAGTGCGTGTAGTTGAAGTAGTTTTGGCAGTGCGTGGTGATTCTGTAGTGCTTTCAGAATCATTTTCAGACGGGGAACTTTCGGAGGATTCATTGCTGTTATTTTTTGTCGTGGTATTTTCCGCAACTTTTTCGGACGTTGTGGTGACATATGTGCTTTTTTCGTTTTTAGTCGTATCTGCATTATTTGTCTGAAACGCTGTTGTAGTCTGGGTTTGTTTTTCAGAACCGCTGACATAAGAAAGCGATGTCTGAATAAAATCATTAGTGTTATTATTAACAGAAGTTGTTTCTGCTGAACTGACTGTATCTATATTGTCGGGCTGTTGAAAGTGGGGCAGATTTTTTATACCACCCCATACGCCTATAACCATGACTGCAACTATCGCCGTCGGCAAATATACCGGTATAAGGGACGAAAATTTTCTTTCAGGCTTTATGTCAAGTTTATTGAAAAAACTGTCTTTCTGATTTGGTTCAGGAATATTAAAGGCGTTTTCCAAAGTCTTTTTAGACTTTTTATTCACTTCAAATCCTCCTTTTCAAACTCTGTCCGCAGAAATTCAAGAATACGCTTTATTCTGCGGTTAAGTGCAAATCTTGATATATTGTACAGCTTGCTTATAACTCCGACGGATTCCTCATTTACATAACGCAGAAGAATTATCTCTCTGTCATCGTCGGAAAGTTTTTTCAATGCCCCGCTCAAAGCTATACTTGTTAAAACTTTTTCTTCATTATAGGTATTGTCGGGCAAATCTTCCGGCAATTCCTCGGTTGGTTTTTTACGATATTCATCTATACAAAGATTTCCGGCAATAGTGTATAAGTACTGCAAATCCTTGTTTTTATTGTGATACTGCGGTTTTTCCAGAAAACGAAGGAAGGTTTCCTGTGTCAAATCCTCTGCGATTTCACGGCTGTGAACACGCAGATAGCAATATCTATATATTTTATCGTATTGATTACGTAAATCAATTGACACATATAAACCTCCCTTCATTATATTTGACGTTTGGAAAACGCTTTTGTGCGGTTTAAATTGTAAACATTCTGTGAACATTATGTTACCATATATTTCACAGTTTGTCAACAGACAGTTTTTTCCTTTTCTTAATATATATATCCTTTCCGCTATATTGTACCATAGTGTGTAAAAAAGAGCAAGAACAATTTTTCTGAAAATTTTTGTGTCCATACTATTGAAAAAAATGCTGAATAATGATATAATATACTCATCTACCTTTTTATCAGGAGGTTTTATATGAAAAACTGGACTATTGTAAGACCTGACAGAAATATTGTACAGAAATTAACGACAGAATGTGGAATAAGTTCACTGACAGCCTCCGTTCTTGCTTCAAAGGGTTATTCCTCTCCTGATTCGGTCATGGACAACCTTGAACTAAAAGAACTTTCTGACCCTTTTCTTATAAAAGATATGAAAGAAGCCGCTGACACCATAAACAGTGCTATTGACAACAATGAACGTATTTGTGTGTACGGCGATTATGACTGTGACGGCATTATGTCAACAGTTATCTTATATTCATATCTTCTTGAAACAGGGGCTGACGTTATATATTATATTCCCGAACGTTCAGAGGGGTACGGTCTGAATAACAAGGCGATAGAAAAAATTTCGGAACAGGGGACAAAGCTTATAGTAACCGTTGACAACGGCATATCCGCAGTCGCTGAATCCGAATACATATATTCTCTCGGTATGAAACTTGTTGTGACAGACCATCATCAGCAGGGTGAAACGCTTCCACGTGCCGAAGCGGTTGTAGACCCTCACAGACATGACTGTTTTTCACCTTTCAAATATCTGTGTGGTGCAGGCGTTGCACTGAAACTTATCGCTGCTATTGACGACGGTGACTGCACGATGGCTCTTGAACAGTTCGGCGACCTTGCGGCAATAGCAACAGTTGCCGATATTGTAAGTCTTACAGGTGAAAACCGTTTCCTTGTTTCTTATGGAATGGAACTAATCAATAATACTGAACGTCCGTCGCTTATCGCACTGAAAGAAGTCGCTAAAATTGACGGAAAACCTATAAATTCCCGTTCAATAGGGTTTGGAATAGCTCCGAGAATAAACGCATCAGGACGTTTCGGCTCTCCGAAAACCGCCGCTGAACTGTTTTTGTGCGAAGATTACGACGAGGCTCTTTCTATGGCTCAGGAACTTGACCGGCTTAACAACGAAAGAAAAAAGTCCGAAAATGAAATTATCAGTGAAATTTACAGCATGATTGACGAAAATCCTGATATTGTACGTGAAAGAGTGATTTTTATCTGTGGAAAAGACTGGCATCATGGTGTTGTGGGAATTGTTGCGTCACGTATTATGGAACGTTTCGGAAAACCGTGTTTCATAGCGTCAGAACACAACGGCGAAATAAGAGGTTCTGCTCGTTCTTTCGGGACATTTTCGGTTTTCGGTGCGTTGTCATATGCTTCCGGAACACTTGAAAAATTCGGCGGACATCTCGGTGCAGGCGGATTTACTATAAAGAACGGTATGAAAGACGAATTTCACAGTCTTATTGAAAATTACGCTCTTGAAAATCATAGGATAATGCCTGTATTTACAGTTACGGCAGATACGGAAATTTTGCCGGACGAAATCAGTGTACAGAATGTAGACGGACTGAAAGTACTTGAACCATATGGTTTTGAAAATGAAAAACCGCTGTTCTATATCGGAAATGCTCAAATCACTGAAATTCTTCCTGTTTCCAATGGAAAACATTCAAAACTCCGTATAAATTTCGGTAATGTCAAAGCAGAAGCACTNGNTTTTTTCACTGAACCGTNTNCACTTATTGTCGNGAAAAATGACATATGTGATATGATTGTAACACTTGAAACAAACGAATTCAGAGGAAATACAACGGTAAGTATAATTGTAAATGATATACGTCCGCACAGANTTGAACAGAATAAGTATTTTGCCGCACTCAATGCGTTTGAGGCGTTCATGAGAAAAGAAGAACTTCCGGAAAAATATTACCGGATTATGCTGCCGTCCCGTGACGAATCGGTAAAAATATACAAACATATCCTTGATGCAGGAATAAACTCTGATAAACTTTATATGCAATTGAGTTCAGAAATGAATTACTGTAAGTTTTCAGTTGCAGTTGAATCTTTCAGACAGCTCAGACTTATTACCGTTTCATCTTCTGATACCATTATAAAAAGGGTGCCTGTAAGTAAAAAATACGACCTTGATTCCGCACCCGTTATTATTTCCCTGAAGAAAAAAATTACCATTTAAGAAAGGAGAATTATTATGGATTCAAAAAAAGCTGAAACAGAAATGTCCGTCCCCGAAAGTAATGAAATGTCTTTGGGATATCTCAAAAATATTCCCGATTATGACGACGATTTCACAATCGAAATGCTTATTCAGAAGNTTCTGNCTGACGACAANCAGTATGACCTCAGTAAAATTNTTTCTGNATATCNGTTTGCCGCAAAAGCACATGNGGGACAAAAACGTTCATCGGGNCAGGACTATATTATACACCCCCTTGCCGTTGCNTATNTCCTGCTTGAACTCGGAATGGATACAGATACAATATGTGCCGCCCTCCTGCATGACGTTGTTGAAGATACCCCCGCTACCCTTGACGACCTTAAAAAAAGATTCGGTCAGGACGTTGCAATGCTTGTTGACGGAGTTACAAAGCTCGGCAAAATACCAAGTTTCAACAAGGAAGAACAGCGTGCGGAGAATATCCGTAAAATTCTTCTTGCTATGTCACAGGATATAAGAGTTATGATAATAAAACTCTGCGACAGGCTTCACAATATGCGTACACTGAAATACCGTCCGACATACAAGCAGAGAAATACCGCACTTGAAACCATGAATATTTATGCACCTATCGCTCACCGTCTGGGCATAAGAGCTGTTAAAGAAGAACTTGAGGATTTGTCATTCCACTACCTTGACCCGTTCGCATATTCTGAAATAGAAGGTATTCTTGAAAGCAAGAAAGAAGAACGTGAAGCTTTTATAGAAACAATAAAAAGCCGTATATCACAGCGTTTGTGTTCGTCGGATTTGTTTTCCGAACCACCGGTAGTCGATGGTCGTATAAAGAGCATATACGGAATCTATAAAAAAGTTTTTCTTAAAGGAAAAAGCATTGATGAAATATATGACAAGTATGCTGTCCGCATAATAGTTTCAACTGAGCAGGAATGTTACAGTGTATTCGGATTAATACATGATATGTTCACACCCATACCGGCTCGTGTCAAGGACTATATATCAAATCCAAAGGAAAATATGTACCAGTCGCTTCATACAACCGTACTCGGAAAAGAGGGTATACCCTTTGAGGTTCAAATAAGAACATGGGATATGCACGAAACTGCTGAATATGGTATTGCTGCACACTGNAAGTATAAAGAAGGCGTTCAGGGNAAGGACAAGATGGAACAGCNTCTTGCNTGNNTTCGCAAAGTCATTGAAATGCAGCAGACTTCTGACGATGTTGAAGAAATCGTTTCAATCATCAAAACAGACCTTGCTCCCGAAGATATCGTAGTTATGACACCTAAGGGAATGTCTGTATCACTGCCGGTAGATTCAACAGTCATTGACTTTGCATACCGCATTCATACGGAAATAGGACATAAGACGGTCGGTGCAAAAGTTGACGGAAAAATTGTTCCTCTTGATTATAAACTTCAGACAGGTCAGATTTGCGAAATCATAACAAGCAAGGACAGTGCCAAAGGTCCTAACCGTGCATGGCTGAATATAGTCACAACAAATGAGGCACGCTCAAAAATACGCTCATGGTTCAAGAAAGAGAAACGTGAGGAAAATATTATTGAGGGAAAAACTCAGCTTGAACGTGAGTTCAAACGCCACAGAATAAATCTTCCGGAAACTGAATATTATGCTTTTCTTTCGGACGACTTTAAACGTCATAACTGCGAAACACTTGACGATTTTTATGCCTCTATAGGCTACGGCGGTATTTCGCTTTCAAAAATAATTCAGAGACTTGAAGATAAATACAAGAAACTTTATGTAAACACAGAGGAAGAACAGTCTGTAGTACCACTGGTAAAACCTAAAACGTCATCAAAGAACAGCATTATTCTTGACAAGGTTGATGATTTGGCAGTAAAATTTGCACAGTGCTGTAATCCGCTGCCGGGTGATGACATAGTAGGATATATAACAAGAGGTTTCGGAATTTCCGTACACACTACAAAATGCACCAACTATAAAGCTGCTGTGAATCGCAACAATCCGGAGGAACTTGACCGCTGGTGTGATATTCAGTGGTCGGAAAACAGTGATTCACAGTTACAGACAAGTTTTGAAGTTACTGCAACCGACCGTGTGGGACTTGTCTTTGATATATCGGCAGTTCTGCTTGAAGCAAGAGTGCCTATAGTTCATTCAGCGTCAAGAGTTCTCAAGAACGGCAACGCATTGTTTGAAAGCACAATAGTTATTTCAAGTACCGAACAGTTAAAGCATCTTTTCGACAAACTCAGAAAAATAAAGGGTGTTATATCCGTTGACCGCTCGTCAATCTAAGGAGGGAACTATGAATATACATACACTTCAGCTCGGTGAACTCCGTGCAAACTGCTATATAGCGGAAACCGCTCCGAATCAGTGCATTGCTGTTGATATAGGTGGACAGTCGAGACTGTTTCTTGAATTTCTTAAAATGAGAAAACTCAGGCTCAGTAAAATTCTGCTCACACACGGACATTTTGACCATATCGGCGGTGTTGCGGAAGTTGCCGAAAATACAGGAGCAGAGGTATACATTCATTCCGATGATGCCGGAATGCTCGGAAGTGAGGCGTTGTCCCTTGCCTCGTTAATTTCGTGTATGCCATTTAGTCCTGTGACAAATTATACAGAAGTAAAAGACGGAAGTATTATCACTGACGGCAACTTTAATTTCCGTGTTCTTCACACTCCCGGTCATTCAATGGGAAGTGTGTGCTACATATGCGACGACGTGATTTTTTCCGGAGACACTCTGTTCTGCTGTTCAATCGGCAGAACGACTTTTCCCGGAAGTAGTCCGGAACTTATGGTTTCATCACTTGAAAAAATATATAATCTTGATGGAAATTACAGAGTTTTCCCCGGACATGACGATAAAACAGAACTTGAATACGAAAGAAATTCAAATCCGTATTTCAGGAGATTCAGAGGATAATATGAATAATAATATTAAAATGCCGGTTATTTTAATCGGCAATTCTTTTAAATACGAAATAGAAGCAACGCTGAAAACGTTCTTTCCTGCATTGAGATTTGCATTTTCAGATAATATAAAAGATGCAAATGTGGAATCATGTATAATTGCAGGTGTGAACGGTTCTGAAATTTATACTGATGTAAAAATAAACGGCGTTAAATATCATTCTGAAAATAATATATACAGTACTGACACAAAAACCGTCGAACACGAACTCTGCCGTCTGATTTACCATATTTTAAGCGAAAATCTTGATATTATTTCTCCGTGGGGACTTATGACGGGCATAAGACCGGTTAAAAAAGTGGTGGAACTCATAAATCAGGGTAAGAATTTCAGTGAGATTCAGAATATTCTCACGGAAAAATACGAAATATCACCGCAAAAACTTAACCTTGCATATAATACAGCAGTAAATCAGATTCCGATACTTGAAAAAATCAACCGCAAAGCCGCAAGTCTTTATATCTCAATACCGTTCTGCCCGACAAGATGCAGTTACTGTTCATTCGTTTCGCACTCTATGGAAACGGCTGTGAAACTTATTCCCGAATATGTACAGGCATTATGCAGGGAACTTGAAATAATCGGAAATATCGTAAAAGAAACAGGTACTGAAATAGATACTATATACTTTGGTGGTGGAACTCCTACATCAATTTCGGCAGATGATATAAAAACTGTTATGGAATGTGTGCAGGATAATTTTGACCTCAGTAAAATACGTGAATACAGTTTTGAGGCAGGCAGACCCGACACCATTACGACTGAAAAACTTCATATAATTAAAGAACTCGGTGCGGAAAGAATTTCAATAAATACTCAGACATTAAATGATGAAGTTCTTAAAATAATAGGCAGACAGCATACGGGAAATGAATTTTTCAAGGCGTTTGAACTTGCAAGAAAAACAGGTTTCAGAAATATAAACACCGACCTTATAGCCGGACTCCCTACGGAAACTACAGCAAGTTTTAAAAATACTCTTGACACGGTAACCGAACTTTCTCCTGAAAATATAACTGTACATACACTTACTATAAAACGTGCTGCGAATCTTTTCGGACAGAATGTACAGAAAAACGAGAATATTTCGGTTTTTGAAATGGTTGACTACAGCGTTCAGAAACTTATGGAAAACGGTTATATGCCTTATTATCTATACAGNCAGAANAATACAATAGNNAATCNCGNAAATGTAGGNTANNCAAAAAAAGGCTGTGAAAGTTACTATAATATATTTATTATGGACGAAACTCAGACTATACTCGGAGCAGGTTGTGCGGCATCTACAAAACTGGTATATCCGGACGGAAAAATTTCACGTATACATAATTATAAGTTTCCGTATGAGTATATAAGAACCTTTGAACAACTTATGACCAAGAAAAAGGAGATAACTGAATGCTTGAAAAAAATCAATTCGTGAATGCTGAAATAACTGACATAACATCAGACGGAAACGGCGTATGCAGGGTAAACGGAATGGCGGTCTTTGTGCCTGATACGGCAGTGGGAGACATTGCGGAAATTAAAATAGTAAAGGTTCTGAAAAATTACGCTTACGGAATTATCAGCAAAATTACAGAACCTTCTCCTGACAGAATCAAGGCAGACTGTTTGGTTTACAAGCAGTGCGGTGGCTGTACGTTCCGACATATAAATTATCAAGCCGAATGTAAAATAAAAGCAAATGTAGTGGAAAACGCTTTCAGACGTATAGGCGGTCTAAATCCTGAATTTGAAGAATTTATAAACGCTGAAAAAATATGTGAGTATCGCAATAAGGCACAGTATCCGCTGACTTCTGTCAACGGAAAAGCGGTATGCGGATTCTATGCCGAAAGAAGTCACAGGGTAATTCCGGTGGTTGACTGTATGCTACAGCCGNAAATCTTTTCGGNAATTCTTGAAACAGTACTTGAATATATAAATTCAAAAAAATTATCAGTTTACTCCGAAGAAACAAATACTGGAATCATGCGTCATATATATATCAGACAAGGTACGTACTCCGGTGAGATAATGCTGTGTTTTGTAGTAAGGAAAGATATTTCAAGACAGCTTATGCCTGTATGCAGAATTATAAGTCAAAAATTTCCGGACGTTAAGAGTATTGTAATGAATATAAATCCAGACAGAACTAACATTATTCTCGGAAAAAAATGTGTTACGCTTTATGGCAATGATACAATTCATGACACTATGTGTGGAAACAAAATTGAAATTTCACCGCTTTCATTCTATCAGGTAAACACTGTTCAGGCAGAAAAAATTTACAGAAAAGCTCTTGAATTTGCTGAACCGTCCGAAAATAACATTATTGTGGATTTGTACTGTGGAGCTGGCACTATCGGTCTTTCTATGGCTGAAAAGGCAAAAAAAATTATAGGAATCGAAGTAATACCCGAAGCAGTGGAAAACGCTCGTCAGAACGCTCTTGATAACGGTATCACAAATGCTGAATTTCACTGCGGAGATGCAGGAAAAGTATTTAAAGAACTTGTTATATATCCCGATATCATTATTATCGACCCTCCACGAAAAGGCTGTTCACCAGAAACAATTCAGACTATTGTTTATACTTCACCCGAAAAAATTGTTATGATTTCATGTAATCCCGCTACCGCTGCAAGAGACGCAAAGCTTTTTTCGGAACTGGGATATAAAATAGAAAAAGTCTGTGGTGCGGACTTGTTTCCACGCACAAAACACGTTGAGTGCGTGGTTTTGATGTCAAGATTGGAAAAGTAGATATAAGAAAAGTGCCGATTTTACGGCACTTTTTCTGTTACATAGTTTTTATGTCAGTTGAGATTATGACTTTCTGACTGTCCTCGGAAACAAATCAAGTGTGTCTCGGAGATACACTCGGTACTGATTTACACAAAGTATTCGAGCCTGTCTTGTAAAAGGAAACAAATCAAGGTGTGAAAATGTTCGTTTTCTTGTCCGTGGAAACAAGTCAGTAGGTTCTGGGAAAAATCTATATAAGGGTTAGAATCCAGCCTCCGTGACTGGCTAAAGACTGCAATTTTGATACAATGCACCCTTTCTGCTTGAAAAGGGTGCATTTTTTAGTATTTGAAAGCTATCGTTTTCTTATTATGTGAGATTCAAACGGTAAGCACACTGTCCCTGAAAATGAAAAATTTGCAATAACGGCGAGTATTAATTCTTATTCGTTTAACCTCCTACAAAATTGACTTGTAAGCAAATTACTTTTGTAACTGCCCACCCCATTCGATAACAGTGAAACCGTTTCGACTAATCGGGTTAGGTTCTTTGGGCGGCTCTAATACAGTATTCATGTCTGCTTTTTGATAAATCATGAATACCCTAAGTATCTCGTCAGGCTTGGGTTCTATAGAAAGCTCAAAATCACGTTCGTACTCTTCACAAAAGAAACAGATAGAGTTATATTCGTTTTTGCAAAGAATCGGATACCAGTACACAATGAATTCATTGTACTCTCTAGGAATAAGTCCGAACATAGTCAACTTTTCCCTTAAGAAATCTACTAAATCGTCACGATGTACTACATATCCTTGCTGTATTATATAATGTGTGTTTCCAGTAGCTTCCCAAAACAGATATGAATACTCTTTATTATCATAATCCATAATCGTGCCATTAGGATGAGCTATTAACCGCCAACCACTTTTAACATATGGCGGATATGAAACCGTAATAAGCTCACTGTTTTTAATTTTAACGATAACTTCTGTAGATTCTGGTGGGTATAGATAAATAATAGGCTTTGCAACACCCTCAGAAACAGCAACGAGAGTCTGCCCATTCTGCCACCCGTACTCCTTGACAGTCTTGCTTCGGTCATCGTACTTCACACCAAATGAGATTTCTGCATCCCTATCATAGAGTACATTGGTTGTGGACGGTGTATCTGTGTCCAAAAAACCCTCATCGATGAGACCAACGATAACATCACCAACAGTTGCATCTATTGGCACATCGATATCACAATCTGCACCGCCGATGCCCTTGACAATCTTAACGGAGATTTCCTCACAAACCTCATATTCTTGGCATCGAAAGACTATCGTATCTCCTGAATTAAGTCCATTTGTATCTATATTATCTGCAAGTCCTAAAATACAATCATTGTAATAGCACTTCCAATTAAAGTGAGCAGGAAGTGTAATAAGAAATTTTTCCTTTTGCAGCAAACCATAGACTTCGCCTATTGAGGCATCTTTCTTGAACATCTTATTTGTTTTCTGACCTGTCGCAGCATTTATAATCATTAGTGTAATATTGCTGCTTTCAATTTTTAAACTCATAACTATATGCTCCTCTCATCATCTCAATAACAATATAAGTGACAATCAAATCAATTCTTTTAATTCTATTTTTTGAAATTTCAAACGGATTGTGCCTCATAAATAGCAACGAAAGTCTGTCCATTTTTCCAACCATATTCCTTAATAGTCTTGCTACGATTATTATACTTCAGATCATTTCCGTCATATGCCCCCCGCAGTAGAACACGACGGGGACATGTAGAGCATCTGCTTCTAAAAATTCTATCCTAACGAGAGCGTCTATAACCTCACCTATTGTTGCATCCAACGGCACATCAATTTCACAATCAGCACCGCTATATCCTTTGACTATTTTAACATTAATACATTCTAAACATTCAAAAGTTAATTCATCTCCTGAATGAAGTCCACAAGATTTGATAGTTACCGTCTTTATAGAGGGTGCTTAAAATATCATTTATTACGGTATCTTCATTAAATAGTCTCGTTATTTCTTCACCAGTTACAGCATTTTTAAGATTTAGCGAAATATTGCTGTTTAAAGAAAGCATTATTACATTCTCCTTTCATAATTGTAAACCGCGATAATAACATCCATCAAAAATCTTGAGGTATTTTATTTATAAATTTTTCTTGTAGCAACATTTCAATAACAGTTTCAACAGTTAAAGATTTATTGAATTTCATTGCACATTTTTGTTTCTTGTATTGATTTTCAATCGTAATTGTTACATTGCTACTCTCAATTTTAAGATGGATATTATCTTCCTTTCTAATTTATTAAGTTTCAATATTGTTTGGTATTTTTATATATATTGCTGGTCTAACATAGTAATACTCATCATAATCATGCTCATAAAATACCGTTCCATATTTACCGCAATAAAAATAAGTTTTATCAAAGCTAAAAACTGCAGCATTCGGACGTAACCACCACTCACCTTCAAGTGGCAATTTATCAATTATATTTTTCAATTCATGATACTCATCTACACTTAAAATGAAAACTTTATCCAAAAGGTCTCTATCATTCTCGTGCTCTACTATCATATTCTTTTCTTCTGCGTTAAATGTCTTATCCCAAAAATCCTCATTCAATAATTTTCTAATATAGCTCTCTTTCCATGAAAGTAATGATTTTCGACTAGATGAGATAAATTTATGCTTTCCGATGCAATGTTGACATAGAAGAAGTGCAACATTATCTTTATATGATAGAATATACCACTTTAAACCGCCAAATATTATCGTATCAGTATTTTCAGGTTCTACAATTCTACTAAAGATACGATTACGAAATGGAAAACTATTATCAGTAACAGCTCTAATTGCGTTGTTAATCTCATTTACAGAATCTTCTATTTTTATCACTTTTTCAGTTAATGCATCTACTCTGGTAACAAGATTATTTTCATCTGTCGTTTTGAAAATACGAGTTTCATACATAGCGATAAAAACTTGCCCGTTATTCCAACCTATACTTTCGATTGTACATTCACGGTCTCTATATGCATTACAAGCATTAATACCACCATCAACATCTTTATTATATAAAACATTATGTTTGTTTGGCGAATCTTTAAGAAGAAAGCCACAATCAATAAGCTGTGTAATTACTTCATTAAGCGTTGCTTGAAGAGGTATATCAACGTTACAATCTTCTCCGCTATAACCGTTTACTATCTTTACATTTATTTCATTCATAATAAGTCTCCTCTACACAATACTATAGCAAATTTATTACAGGCAACACCGCACAAAGCACGACTAATACACTTGTTATCCATCTGCTAGGAAATTTTCGTCATATCGTGCAAATCCCCCTACAATACGTCGGCATTACTGTATCAAATTTATGTAATCTGACGAAAATTTTCACGACACATATGCACAACAATCTTTGTGCGGTGTTAACTACAAAATGCGTATGTATTTATATTCTACTATAAATGAGCATGCACCGTCATTTTGCACAACAATCCCAACCGATTATGCTCTCTGCAATTAAAAACAGGCTTATCATGTGAAATTACAACATATTTTTGTGCAAGTCGCTGAAAATGCTCATTTATAGTATTCTAAAAATCCTATTAATATTTCTATGATAATTATCAGAAGAAATTATTATATGATCTCTATTTATTTCTTGTTTAAGATTACTGTCAATGGTATGATTTGAGAAATCCGATGCTCCCTTTAAAAAATATTGCCACAGAAACTCCGGTTTACCTAAATCCCAAGTCGCATCTATGTTATACCATTTATTATCTAACATCACAATATTCCAACAATGCTTATCATTCTTCCCATATCCATAAATGATTCTAACTGGGATTTCTGTATGCCTAATCATTGAATAGAATAATAGTGCCACGCCTTCACATACTGCTCTCTTCTCAATTAGTGCATGATATGCAGAATAATTAGAAAACGAATAGTCATAAACAACATGATCTACAATATATCGATATATTGCCTTGATCTTTTCATAATCAGAAGTGCATCTATAAATTGTCTTTGATGTGGCACTTGCCACCTCTCTACGGAATAGTTGTTCATTTTGAAAAATAGTTCTGAATTGAAATTGAAGGGTAGAGAGGGTTATTCTTACCCCATTTGAACCGTGTGTTTTAATTGAACTTTTATATGTGCAGTTGTGTCTGAAATAATCTCCGTGAAATTTGTTGCTATTTCTCCAATTCGCCAACTGAATATAGTAGTTTTTAGGTGGATGAGTAAAATCAAGCACACCAACACATGGATTCATATAATAAACAGCTCGTTCAAATGCCTTAATACCATTTGGAGATGCTCCATTAATGATTACGGATGGGGCTTGAATATGAAATCCATATTCTATTCTTATTTCCAATGCTGCATAAGANATTTTAGAAATNGAAAAGAGCGCCAAGACAAATNGGTNTGTTTTGTCGCTCTTTCGNTATATATCNCCGCACTTCANCATTGTTATTAATNCTGNNNTACTAAAAAATCTTTGTGCTTGCATCGCATCAGATTGTGATGCAAACTGAATATATGTTTGTCGAGAAGCAATAGATTCTATCAATTTGTCTATTAGTAAGTGACTGCTTGTAATCTTAATTCTCATTTTTTCTTCATCTTTTCTGCACCGTTATTAATGATTCTAAGCGATTTAATCTTTCCGGAAATCTCTCCTGAATGCCCACACAGACATCTAAAGAACGTTGAACCATTTTGGTTGCAACAAACTCGACCACATTGACCACATTTTACTATGTCGGTATTTCTACAGTACGGACACGAATACGAATCATCAGAAAAAATGCCGCCGTCAAAATTAACCTCTTCTTCAACTTTGAAATCATCTTGCTGAGTAACTTTTGCATTCTCCCTGTTGCGATACTTATCAAAGATCGTTTTATGCTTCTTTTGAACAGCATCCGCCGCTGAAAGGAATCCTGAAACCATATACCATCCATTAGTGTAGTGATCAACACGAATTACATAATGCATATATTTCTTAGATTGACAATATGCATTAATATACTTTGATTCGATGTATGAGCCCTTATCCATATCTACTTACCTCCATTCGTATTCACAGTCAGGCCAACTGCAGTGAAATTCACAATCAGATGATGATGCTTCATATACAGAATTCTCAATTTCACGACGACATAAAGGACAAGTATGTGGTAATGAACAACGCTTTTCAGCCCATTTAGCTTTTAATCTATCATGTGAAGCCTGTTGTTGGGGTGTCAATGGTGGATGCCCAGGTGGCAATACAATTCTAGGTTGATGTGTGATATGAACTCTTTGTGTCGGCTGAGGCGATGGTGCGATACCCTTTTCAATTCTGATTTTTGGGGTTTGCGGTGCAATTCCTTTTTCAATTTTGAAATTCATGCCAAATCACTCCTCATTATTGGAGTTTGAACCTAAGTCATCTTCCTGTTTTTTCGGCGGTTCAGCAACAGCCTGCTGAACTTCAGTTTCCTGTCCTGTGGTTACAAATTTTGTTTTTGGGCTAATTACCGTATCATAAGAAACTGTTTTGCTGACCATCATGCACTTTACATCAGCACATGAGGCAGAACGAAAAGCTTTCCAATACAGTTTATGGGGATTAAGTACAATTGCATACCCTAAATCATCCGAAAAGTAACGAGTTTGGGTGATAAGGTCTGTACTTGACATAAAAACTGGAAGTGAATTAGGGTGTGTATGAAACCATCCAACAAATTTACAATCAGTTTCATGTTCAGCATTATACGCATCTAGTGCTTGCTCAATTGCAAACATAGAGTCAGTAGAAAGCTGCAAGTATACTTCAGTACTCATATCAGTAGGTGCAGTAATAATTGACTCTACCTCGGTATAGTTAATATCTTTGCTTTCATCGTAGTAGTGGTGTCCAATCATAAAGCCGCATACTTCTGTATGATTATGTTCGGTGTGTTTATCCCATTCTATAAAACTAAGAATAGCATCAGCGGCATCCTTTAAAATATAGAGAAGATAGGCTGAATTGGCTGTTTTGTAATTATCGCATTTTGCGTTTAGGCTGTGCTTTTTTACAGAATAGGATAATTCCTTATGAGATAATGGGCAGTAATCGCTTGCAACATATGGACGGCGGATGAACTTTTCTTTTGGCTGGTGAATATTAACCTTAATCTTCATGATGACCTCCGTTTTCTCTTCTATGAATTCGAATTCGTGTTGGTTGCCTATTATCGTCATTATGACGAATTCTTATTCTATGCTGTGGTTCAGGTGTGTAGTAATCACTCAGTTTTTCAATCCTTTTCTGAGAATCAAGACGTGCTTCAACGATATGACATAATAGCTTTAATCTATCAGAAACTAGATTAGGCTGTTCGGGAGATAACTCAGAATAATCTGTATTTAGAAAACCTTCTAGTTCATTACGCATCCACATTTTGGATAACAATCTATCAGTTGAATGATCAAATTGGCGAACTAATGCGATTTGCCCAAAAGAAAGGACATATAAAATTGATGACAGAAAGCTACACATTATTAAATAGATTGCATCGCTAATCTTGTCAGCTGAGAATAAAGAACCAAATCTTAATAACCATAATGCGGATATCGATGATCCAGATGATCTTCCGAAGAAAACATTAGTTATCAATCCAATACACCATTCAAAGATTACAATCATTAGCACAATCATTATTTTCAAGATTTGGAGTTGTAAATAAATAAGCCACTTACCTATTAGTATAAACATAAATACGCCTACAATAATAGGATTTCCAAAAATGACTACTAAATTTGCTAATCCTCTCAAGGAATCTGTCTCTGCAGCAGCCTGTGTACATATTTGCGACTGCTGACTATGCCTAATTTGAAGTATAGATGATGATACAAAAATTGAAGAGTTTCCGAAAGCAAATGCTATTGGCTTATCATATTCAAAGAAATAGTATTTCAATTTTTTAGGTGACTCCAGACACTTTTGCTGATAATTGTTACAACTGTAATTAAGTACATTGTACAAATCGTCAGCTTCATTGAAATCTTTAGTTTTTAGAATTCGTGCTAAAATCTGATCACCTATCATAACCATTCCTATTATATAAATTACATATGCGACTGATGAAATCAGATATGCTTCTATTGAAATCATACCGGCTGTAAGCAAAAGCCAGATTAGATAATTCAAAGCGATTATAATAATTAAATAATATTTCTCCTTCTTCATGCCTCATCATCCTATCTCTATTTAAGCATCGTACATACATCTGAATTGATGACCTTTTTCCTGCCCCCTTATTTTTAATAAGCCTTCACCTGGCGATAATTCTTGAAAAAAAGTTCTTGAGTGTCTAGGTCTATACGCTGGCACTGTATGTGTTCCCTGACCTGTAGGAATTTTGAGTATTCGATTTACAGAAATAATGCCACCATAGTCTGTATGCTGAGCAGTTGAAGTGTTAAAAACTAAGGTTTCTCCTAGTAATGCTTCTAAATCTCTTCCGTCATTGTGATTTAAATAATACCATTTCTGGATTTTCCTATCAAAATCAGTACAACGCATCATTTGTTTAGGATAATCTTCTTGTAAACAAATGATAAAGATCTGTTCTTGGTGTTTCAGCCAAGATGAATCACTATTCCATATCCAAGCGAACAATTCAGCTTGTTCATAGGAAAGGTGATCTAAAATAACAATAAGTTTACGCTGAGGTGAATTCGAGCAATTAAAATTTAAGGAAAATTCTGTTTTCAAAAGGCGTGAAATCGCCATGTTATATTCAATATTCTCAGAATCTGTCATAGAAGACGAAGACATCGTTCTCAATTTGACTTGAAAAGCATATCCCGAATTAAGAATGCGTGTATTATATCCAGAATAATTGCCAATCTTCGGATACAAAATATCTTTAAGAATTGAACAGTAATGTGAAAGGAACCCTTTAGCACTTCTAAAGTCATCTATATTATTTCTAGCAACTTGTCTGTATTGAGTAGCACATGATTCAGTTATAATACCTTGATTGTGGGCTGAATCAATTGTACTTTGCAATTCCTCTGATGTCGAAAAGATATTATTAATATCTCGATTTTCCACAGCCATCATATTAATAATTGCTTTAAGTATATCAGGGTTGTAACTTATCCGTCTGTTTTCACAATATTTATCATATTCAGTAATCAAAAAATCAATATACTCATTAAGCGGTAATGGAGTATAATACGCATTGTTTTGAGTACAGATAAGGGGACGAAAAATATCAAATGCACTAACCGAGTTGGAGCCTTGTCCAGAAAGAATGAAAACGGCACTATCCCGACTATCTACTATCCTAAGATATTTTGAGAGTATATTCATTTTATAATCAGCGCCTTGCTGCGGATTCTGACTATTTGGTTCTCCAATTAAACCGCTAGCACCTGAAATCACAAGATTGCTTAACTGTGAGCTATCAACATATCCATCAAAGCACTCAACTGTTCTCACATCATAGATGTTTCTTCTAAAAGCAACATTAGAAGTATCCACGGCATACGGTAAAGTATGACCAGTAATCGACAATTGAGAACCAGGACGGATTTGTATTCTTGACGGTTGTCCAGTGTCTCCCGAAGGATTATAAACATGGGCTCTTATTTTTATTCGTGCCATGATAATTCCTCACAAACTCCATAGTATCCATGATATATATGTCAAAACAATGCCACTAACCATCGACCAAAACGCAGTTTTTCTTGCATTTTTACTTTCATCTTCGTCTCCACAAAGGATTAACGAAGCAATTAATGAGATAGCAGTAATAGCTAAAAAAATCCAAAATATTACCTTTGATACAGTCTTCATATCTTCACCTTTTTATAAATTTTCAAACCAGTCAATTACAGAATCAAACCATACACCTATTTGATAATTGACACCATCAAATTCCCGTTTCAAGTAATCCCTTGAAGATTTTGTATACGCAAATGCAGACTTTGATTCATCAAGCAAGTGTTCATTGTTTGCAATAATAGTTCCTTTGATTTTACTTGATGAACCCAAAATGTCATTATTTAAAATAGAGATATTTTCAACAGTACTTATTCTTGTTTCATCCATCTTTTCCACTGAAAGTTTTGATTGTGAATGAAGAATGACAGATGAAGAACCTGCGAAAATAATAAAAATTATCGCAATGCACCTAACTATGACTATAGCTTGACTGAGGTCGAGCAACTTATCTAGTAAATCAAACCTTCTGATGGCTTGAAGAATACTGTTAAGCGTTCTCCTAATGCCATTACGAGATCGTGTGATTGAAATCCTCTTACGATTATGACTTTTTCTATTATGCGGAGGAATATGTATAGGTGAAGCTTTTATAAAATCTATCAAATCAAACTTTTTGGATTCTATGCAATTACACTTTACACATCTTGGACCTTGTGGGTTCGAGAACCAAGTATCCTCCAGCTGTAGCGTTTCACATTTGCGGCATACAACTACGGTCATACCTGATTCAAATTCTTCATAACTTAAAAGATCTTTTCGCCCTTTTAGTTCTGCTGTCTCTGACGGTAAGAGCGTATGCTTTTTTACATCTGTGTTCATATTCCTTTACTCAAGTTAGGCATAACATCATGTAAGTCACCTGTTAACTCAATAAATGTTGTTGCGCCATCTTCATCAAGTGTAGCAACTGTCAAGATTGCGAGCTTAGGATATCCCAGAGTACTTAATGGGTAATCGAGAAATCGCTCATCATCCATACCTTCATAAAATCTTGACACAGTCTCGTCAATTGTTGAGCCGCCAAGATACTTATGTTGGGAATTAATATGCAATTCACAAAAGCAGTCATCTTTATAGATTTGTGAACGAGGTTTTCCTGCAAAATCTACCCATTTATCACATGGGATGACCTTACCATTCTCTGTGGTACCTCTGCACTTTACCCGTTTTACAACGACATGACCACTTTCGGTATCAAGAGGATTGACATCTAATACTAATTGGTGTTTTACGCCCGTTCTCTCAAACATATAATTCAAAATATCTCTTACCGTTGATGTATTTGTAAAATTGGTTTCAACCACATCGCTGCCTGGCACATCATCTAACATTGCCCAAGTCAAGTAGTCATCTCCTTGGCAGAAACAATTTGCTCTTTTTATTATCGGAAATGTTGAAAATGTGTTGTTATTTCCATCAAAGTAGTATTTGCAGCCATACTTAGGTTTCAACTTGGGTACTTGCTTTCCAGTAACTGTTGCTTGGGTTTGTATTTTGAATTTCTTTGATTTTGTATCGTTTTGTTCTGCGATAATTGACTCAGGATCATCCACATGAAGAATTTTAACAGTTTCTTGACACATAAGTGCGGAAATCAATGCAGATGTAACCTGTGTTGTAGGCACTTTCTGTTCTTGAATCGCCTTGAATTTGTATGTGTCACATGATGTACGCTTAATAGATTCCTGCTGAATGCTATCGCTATCCATGCCGCATTCTAAGCAAGCAGTATATGGGAAATGAACAATGCTAAGATTAGAGTACAGGCTACTTATACCCGCATCTAAATACGGCTTTTGCAAAATTGCAGCTCTCATATTTACATTTCTACGTGTGTAAATATTATCAAGGCAACCTAGTATAATATCACATCGCCTAAATACGCCTTGACCTAAACCAGAGATAAGATCACCAACATAATAATCCACAGCCACTTTCTCATCTGGCGCAACGGACATTTCACGAAATCTATCGGCAGCAACCTCAGCCTTATATTTTCCTAAATCATCAGCTGAAAAGAGTACGGTTCTGCTAAGATTGGACGTTGAGATAGTATCCATATCAATGATAAATACCCTTGAGAAGCCAAGCAGGGCAAGATTTTTAATCACTTCATTNCCAATTGCNCCGGCTCCGACAACAAGNACTGTAGCTTTTTCTACAATGTNTTGATGCCATCNGCCGNTCAGTTCCTGTCGNNCAGTCTTACTGTTGTCTCCAGATGCACCACTTTTAATCCTTGTTGTATTTGACATATCATCAACTCCTCACTGATTACATATTCCTGCTTAAGAGATCTATCGCTTTTCGTAAACTCTGGTTTTCCTGACGAAGTTTTTCTAACTCATTCTCTAAGGTTTGATAGTTCGCTGTTACATTAGGCATAACTACAGAATCCAATATGTAGAGTGTTCCATTATTTTTTATTGGTAATTGATTAATTGCCTCATCTGTAATCTGGTAGCACTCATCGTTATACTTGTTTAAAAATACCCAGTTATCAAATCCAGGAGCATTTTCTACTAATCCAGCTTTCTCCAACTCAATTGCAAGGCTTTTTAAAGTACAGTTTGTTAATACTGACAATCGAGTACACTGCTGATCCTTAAGTCGAATGATGTTTAAGTTTATACTTGAAACTTCCATATCATCCCTCCATTAAACTAACTTTTCTTGTATAGTACTTGCGTTTCTTCTATGTAAACGTATAACTGAATATTTGGAAAGAAACTATTCAGTTCATTAGTTACCTGTGTGATTTTGACTGTATCATATCTATCTAATGCGTATATAATAGCATTTCCATCCTGGAGATTACGAATTTCACGAGATGGTATAATACTCCGAAGTAGAAATTGCTGATTTGGTGGAATAAAGTCAATTACTGCATAATAATCATAATGGCATTGAGTCAAAGCTTCTACCATATGACGAATTGCGTTTAAAACTTGACCATACTTCATCATTTCTTTAGCTGCTATCGAAGCCATCATGCCACTAGGCTTTCTTGAATCATAAAATACATCTAATGCACAATCGGTGGAATGTGTAGCAGATGAGGATGGTCTTCTCTCTCGTATTGAATCCAATCCAAATAATTTGCCTAAACCCAAAAATCCAGTATTCGGCTCATAGGCCAAAGGAAAGATTCTCTTTAGCATATCTTGAAGAGATTTTAACTCTCTCTCCATTTTTGATAATTCAGTCTGTTGCCTATATAATTCTGTCTGTTGCCTATTAATAGCTTGTCTTTGACCTGTCAAATCGCGCCTTTGTATATCCAGCTTTTTTCGTTCTTCAGCTAAACTCCTTTTCTCTCTTTCTATTTTTTGCTCTTGAATA
Source organism: Clostridia bacterium (assembly GCA_009177225.1). Taxonomy (GTDB): domain Bacteria; phylum Bacillota; class Clostridia; order Oscillospirales; family Ruminococcaceae; genus Ruminococcus. The sequence continues at coordinate 6,259 of WFLZ01000231.1, read as the reverse complement.
TGTATATTACTTAATTGCTTGTTTATCTTTATCTTGCGTTCTTCTAATTCTTTTCGTATTCTTTCTAGCTCAGCTTTTTCTTGCTCGGCTGCATAAGCACCCTTTTTAATTCTAGCTTTCTGCTCGGATCCGTAATATTGCTCATTTATCCCGAATGTCCATTGACTAATCATTTCTTCAGAACACTCAAAAAATGATTTTATCATAATTGCATTTCTGTCAAAATATGCGGAAAAACTTCTTTGCTGGGTATTTAACACTAAGGCAAACCAAGACTTATTAGATGAAAACGTTGTAGATTGTGTTTGATAATCTGTTCCAGAAAAGACCGGCTGATCGCTGAAAGTATGTGTATGATACCAACCGATAATTTCAACATTCGGATATTNAGNAATCTTCNNTGCAGGAAAATCACAACTTGAAGCTTCATAGAAAGAATCAGCGGTCATTAGGATGCCTCTTCTGCTTGACTGCGTATCCTTTAACGGGATAATATGAGTAACCTTTCCCCAAATAAATCCGGATGGATCTTTATAACGATTTCCAATTAGAAGCCCTGCTTGTTCAATGATGTTTGCTTCTGTTTCCGAATCCCAACCAATAGTTGAAAGCAGAACCTCAACTGCTTCAGTTGAAAGAAGTAATTTATCTCTTGTACTCTCATAAACTTCTGAATTCTTATATGATGATTGAGCATTGGACAATTCAGGGAATTCTGCATCGATATAGTTAATTTGTTCTGCTGAACGACATCTTATACGTATTTGTGGCTTTTCTTTTTGTTCTTCGACAAATTGCAAATCTCGACCTATAAAATTCCTTAATGGCACTCTCTCTCCAATAACCTCATTTGTACCATCACTTCTTGTTGCTACTAACTGTTTGTTCTTGTTTTCTTGAAAAAACGATTCATCACACTCAGCAATTTTACGCATTAAGTCGTGAAGATACGAGAATTCTACATCATTGACAGAGATTTCTCCCAAGCCGCAAATATAGAAACGTCCCTTTGACACTTTGTATCACCTCGCTTATCGTAATCATATATCATTAATCACGAGAATTCCACATCATGTGATTAATCGTACATGATTCCATGACATTGTGATAATCTCGAAAGATGATAGCGAACACACCACCCACCTTTTGCCCACATGATGGNTGGNGNTTCACTTTCAAAACGTACTCCTTCATCTGAGAATAATTCTCAACCAGCAACACCCTCGGAAACCGCAACGAGGGTCTGTCCCTTCTGCCAGCCATACTCCTTAACGGTTTTGCTACGGTCATCGTACTTCACACCAGAGGTGATGCCACCATCTGCGTCCTTATTGTAGAGCACGGTGGTAGCGGACGGAGTGTCGGCATCCAAAAAGCCTTCATTGATGAGACCGACAATGACATCCCCAACTGTTGCATCCATCGGCACATCAATATCACAATCTGCACCGCCGATACCCTTGACAATCTTGACATTAATTTCTTCCATTGTAGTTTTCCTCCTGTTATTTGATATTATGAAGCGACACCTTCATNTTATAATTCTGCGCTCCNATGTTAGTATCGNTTTCANNCGTATTACTAAANCTGGACATCATAGCTCATTGCCTGCGAATTTTAATCTTTTGCATTGCATCATCAATTTGGAAAGCTTCCGGAATCTTGGTAGTGTCACACGGAAACCAGCCTTTTGACTTATTCTGATCCCACCACTGAGCCGCTTTGGGGTCAGCCCAGTCTTTGGAACTCGTTACGGTAGGATCGAATTGAATCGTTTTGGCCATTCTAATCACAAGTGTAACCAGATCTTCTCCAACTGCACTGCCTCCCCCACGCTGACACCAGCTTCCAGATTGATACCAATTTGGATGATTGGGTCTAGGCACTTCAACCATCTGTGTGGAGAGTTTTCCAAAAGGATAATCCTTCAAGTCTATTATTACTGTGCTACTACCTCTGTACCTAGGCTTTCCACCCAATCCTGTTCCAATAATGGTACGAAGTTTAAACGTAACCTTGTACTTTGTGATATTAGGAACNACACCGCCGACGGCTTCCCACTGAATTGCTGGACACATTTCGCTCAGTTTCTTCATGCAATAGTAGNCATGTTCCAAGCGCTTATNGCGTCCACNTGAACTANTTGNTNGCATATGCCACCTCCTATTTCTTGTGTATTGTAATAACTGATTTTAAATGGAATGCTTCGGGAATAATAGTATTATCACAAGGAAAGTATCCAAACCTTCGCAGGTTCTTCTCCCACCAGTCAGCCGCTGCACCATTTGCTGCACTCCCTGGGTTTGTTACAGAGGGAACAAACTGAATAGTCTTTGCCATACGAATTACGAGTTCTGCCAATGTGTCACTCACTCTTGAATTTCCAGTTATCTGACACCAGCCACCGCCTTCAAACCAGTTGGGGTGATATGGCTGTGNCNTTGTTATACAATTNGCTTTGATTNGACCAAAAGGGTATCCACTGAGATCAATGACTACTTTTGTAGGCTTATCAGCTTCTCGGTAGATGGGTTTCCCTGCTCTTACACCAATAATAGTTCTAAGATAAAAAGATACCTCATACTTTTGCGGGGCATTTCCAGAATCCAACGTTTTGAACTTGATAGCAGGGCATCTTCTTGCAAGGATTGTCATATCCTTCAAATCTTGTTCAAGGCGTTTAGTTCTTCCGCCAGATGAAATATTAGGCATTTACATCATCCTTTCTTAATAATAATTGTACTTGATGAGTTAATCTCTTCATAATTCGGTATTATAGAAACATCACATGGAAAATATGCGGAACGCGCTGTTTCTGCGTCTAGGAACCCCTCATTAATTAAACCTATAATAACGTCTTCCACTGTTGCATCTATAGGTACATCGATATCGCAATCTGCACCGCCGATGCACTTAACAATCTTGACGTTTATTGTTTCAATATTAGTGCCATAGGGAGTCGCAACACATGATACTTCTATCTCAGAGTCTTCGCAAATGTGATTTTGATATANTGTTAAACTATTATCTAACTCCGAATTGTTAGAATACATTTTCCATATAAANTGTGCAGGAGGATCTATAATAATATCTAAGNCCATCANTAAGTGANAAATGTCACGCAACAGTAAGTTTGATGTTAGATATATTCTGAATCTTGCATCGGTTGCTGTNTTATGAAANATTACAGGCATTAATCCGGCACATTTCTGTATCTTAANTCTATNCTTAGATGAAGACCNATCGGATAACNTAATNTTAATCGCCATATACAATCACCTCAGTCGCTGTCGCCATCAGAGTCCCCTCCGTCTGAATCTCCACCATCATTTCCACCATCAGAGTCTCCATCCTCGTCTCCATCAGTAGAATCATCTCCATCGTCATCAGAACCGCTGGTTCCATCACCTGAAGTGTCATCGGCATTGATATCATCGTCATTATCATCATTGTTATCATTTGGAGGAGCAGCACCTGTAGTCATAGCTCCCACTTCTGCTTCATGACCTGTTTCAATATCGTCTTGGATTTCTTGCTGCTCAGCCTGATCCTCTACTGCCGTTTCAACAACCTCACTTACATCAGATAAATAGCTCGAAAGATCTATTGTCGAACTTGGGGCGGCTTCCACTGTTTCGACAACACTGTTGCTAGGTGCATTAGAGTTTACTTCACTAGCTGTTGTTGCCATTGTTGAAGGAGAGTCATGAGTACCTGCAAAAAAGCAATTTGTTGTTACGATTGCTGCTCCTACAGCTCCAGCGATGGCATTTCCAATCCTACCCATATGTATCACCACATCTCTGTAAAATATTTACCTTTCAATGAACAGCAGACCGAATTTTATTAGTATAAATATCTGATTTGCCATTTCTTCCGTATTCAGATGACTGGATTCCTTCCAGATACTGTCTAAAATCTGACCAACTGTTTTTTTGCCATTAGAATCAACCCAGAATCTTCTTTGAAAATCGGACAGCGTATAATTCTCTTTTCCAAGTCTTACTGAATAGTAAAGATTTTCTTTTCCTTCTTTATCTTTATTCTGAAGAGTTGATCCTATGCCCTGACGGATTGGATATAGTGACCGGCATTGCATCAAAATCTCTTCTTTTGATGCACCTGCATACAGCAAACCACGCCCAGCCAGCTTCTCTACTGCAGTTTTATCATCTGAAAAACCACAGCAAAGCAAATTAGCCCACACTGCAGCAATGTCATTGGGTAATGTTTGTTTCCCTGTTTCTCCGTTTTCTACTATATAGCCATCTACGATTGTAGATGCTGCTACCATCAAAGGGTAGCCAAATGTAAGATAGTATCTTGCCATGCTTACATTCCTCACTTTCTTTTAATTTTGATTTTTCCTGCCACATTCGCTCTGAATTTCGTAGATTTAAATTGAAATGGATCAAATCCAGGAATAGATACAATACACTGACCATTTTCTAAGGAAGTTAATCTCCAGTCAGGAATTACATCTGATTCTTGAACCTCTATATCATAGCCTTCTGCACCATATCGTTTGACTGCACAGATAGAGCTATTTTTGCCATGCCGCAGTTTAACAATATCGCGACTGCTTTGATCAAATAAATTAAAAGAAAAATAGGTAGAAAAACCACTTAAAATACTGTTCCCCAAGTACAAATCATATTTAGCATAAACTTGTCCTACATTTTGAATACCTGCAATCATCTTTACTCCAAGCTGTCTGCCGAAGTTGAGTAAATTGTCGAAGTATGTTAACTGAGGAATTAGTGGAAACTCATCCAGGATGAAATAGATATTTCCTTTTCTTTTCTTTCCAAGAGCTTCTTTCATCGCAATATCTAACAGCACAGTATAAATAACATCTATTGTGTTGCTATTAACGATATCATATTCTAAAAACAAGCCTTTTCTTTTGCCGCCATTTACAAAGTCCCTGATCGAAAAAGCTCCCGATTCACCAAAGTCATTAGTAAACACTTCATGCGGAATAGCGTTTAGATAGGTTAGATAGCTCTGGGTGGTATTCGTTTTTGCACCCGATGAGATATAGGTTTTTACCCATTCTACCTCATTTACGCCTTCTATTAATTTAACAAACTTATCAATTGAAAAACTCTCAAAGAACTTTTTTACAGAGTAGTTATCTAATAGAACTTCCTTTCCATCAATATTTATGTAGCGCCCCTTTCCTATTTTAAGCGTANTCTTTTNTATGAGAGAGTATANTANAGCAGCAAACATATCTCTTGCTCCTCTTGGAAAAATAGGATTTTGAGCATTATCGATAGACTTCTTNNACNNGGATGTGCTAACTTCCCGTATCATTTCCAAGAGCGAAGTATTAGTGCTTAAATCTGAAAACACATTCCAAAACTGTATCCTACTTGGCTGAATCATCTCCAAAAACTTTGTTCGCACCCATTCGCTGTTTCCAATAATAATGTCTTGTGGAAAGCAAAATTTCTCTAAATAATCTCCCTTTGAATCAAAGAACACAATACAGTCTTCATCAGTCATATGTGATCTGATTTTCTCAACGAGATGAAACATGAGATTGGATTTTCCGCTTCCGATACTGCCAAGCATAAGACAGTGCTTACCTAATATTTCGTTAGTTAGCGATAAACTGCGATTGACATCAGACGGGAGCTCTATCTCCCCTTGATTTAGATCACAAGGCGTATCATTTTTTATTTCAGCACCCTCTACAACGGTAATGGAATAATCATTTTTTGAAAACATTGTCATTTTTATCTCCAAGTATGCATCCAGTAGAAATACTTATCAAAGGTACTTATCGACATCAAAATGGAAAATCTCATACTGGTTTGTTTTATTTTTTATGANTTTTTATCTTGCCACTTTTTACNACAGAATNGCTNGCGAGGGAAGTCATAGAANNTTTTGTGNTACGAATTTTAGAAGATGTCCTATTTGCACTATCAAATTTACAGTTTGGTGTAATACTGAAGTTTATCGNTTGATAATNTGGCAATAGTANCNCAACCATNGCNNTAAAGGCTTNATAATTCGACTCAAGTNTAACATAAACAAGGTTTTCATCCTTGCCACTGAATATGTCATCATCTATGTGTGATAATTCATTCGTTGATTTGCGAATCCCGTGCAGTACATCAGCATATCTTCTGCTAATAATCTGCTTATCTTCAAGAGTACATATTCTATCATAGTCAGATTGTTTGCGTCTTTAGATTTTTTTCTCTCCACATTTGTAATACCGTTCAAAACAAGATAATAAGTAAGA
>WFLZ01000214.1 GCA_009177225.1 Clostridia bacterium | reverse complement strand
TTTCATCTGAAACTTCCTGCACACTGTTGCAAATATTCTGAACATTTTCATTGCTGTCCGGATTATTAGAATATACATCATTAATTTCAACATCTATATCTGTATTTTTTCTTACAGCGTCATCATCAGTAATTATATCATTATCCGTTTCCGGACAAAATGTACTGTTATCAGGTTCATCGGGACAGTCCGGATTTTTCCTTTTTCTTTCCCATAAAGAAGTTTTTTCAGTATACTTTCTGTATTCCGTTACGGACTTCCCGCACTTCATACAGCATTCACTTCTTTTCGGAACAACTATTCCACAGTCATGACATATTTTTATCGAACCGGACACTCTGCATAAGTCTTTTCTGAGGGAATTGTATTCCCGTTTGGACTCATTAAGTTTTTTCTGAGTCTGTCTGAGACATTTTTCAAGCTGTTCAATCCTGCTTTCAAATTCTTCTGTCTTTTCCCTGTCAAGCCTTGCAACTCTTTCCGCAACAATCTTTTTTTCCACCTCGTCGGCTTCCTGTTGCCTGCGTTTAGCGTCTGCAACTCTCTGTTTCTGCTTATTCATATCATACTCTTTTACAACTGAAAGTTCCGGCAGAATATCAGTATCAAGTATAGCCGAAACAGAAATGTCGTCACCACTTCCCTGCTGGGAAAGTTTAGGAAGATACTGTCTTAATTTATTTTCAGCATCATCAAAATCAGATGTANCGNAAGAATATAGAACCGTTTTATAGAGATTATAAATCTGTTCGTCGGCTTTGAAACAATNGTCAATANCGTCTGAATTTATANTGACCGCTGCCGGCAGTTCCATTCCATACGCCTTAAAATGATTTTTCTTTTTAATATCCGGAATATTTTTTACTTCTGAATTATAAAGTTCCGGATTTTTATAGCTGAAACAACCACGGAAATTCTCAAACGCATCTTTATCACACATGGAAACAGTGACATTTCCGAAACATTCCGGGTTATCCGGCACAGGCTGATGAAAGTTACCGTCACGGTCAACGGATATAATTTTTCCGTCGCCAAGCTGAATACCAAACCAGTAACTGTCCGTCATAACAACAGCGGCGAGTGTAGTTCCGTATGCACTGTATATATTGCCTTTTTTATATCTCTCACAAGCCTTTGGAGATACCGCACTCAGTTCCGACGGTGTAAACGGATTGTTATTATAATGTGCTTCAACAGTTTCACGCCATTTTTTAATAATTCTCTGTTCAAGAATACGGAGCAGTGATTCATTCTCAATTAAAAACTTTTCAGCACTCATTTGTCTCATCATTGAATTTATCATAAATTCAGCCGATTTACAGCCCAGCTCTGAACCCTTGTCACTCCTTATATAATCATCTCCGCCGTGACCGTCGCAGACAATCGCATATGACCAGCCGTTTTCAGAACCCGAAACCGAAAAATCNTGACATACAGTTCCTTTNTTTACATGACTTNCTCCACGCACCGTTATATCAAAGGTTTTCAAATNCATATAATATTCCCTCCGATATTACCACTGTAAACTGTCNTCATCATCAAACGGACTTTNAGTATNCNATTCAATATCATCATCTTTCTGTGACTGAATTTCCTGAATCATAATATCCTGCTTGGTTTCAATCTCGCCGGAATTATGACCTGAACCCGCATTTGAACTCCTGCTCCCGATTTCAGAAGCACGGACAGTTACAAACTGTATCCATTTTCTCAGTTCTTTCGGACTTGTAACATCTATTACAGCTTCCGGATTACCTGCAAATTCTGTAAGTACATTCTTATTTGCATCGTCTCCGATAGCTATAGCAACCCTGATTGCTTTCTTAAACCAGTTATTCTGTTTCAGCTTGTCAAGTCCGTATCTGTAATTGTCGGTCGGTTCACCGTCGGACATAAGAAATATCGCCGGAGCAAATGAACCTGTTGCGTCACTCATAAACGCTGTCCTTGAAAGTTTTTCATTAAGCTGCATACAGGCTTCACCGAGGTCTGTAACTCCTGATGCGTCAAGATAATTCCACACAAAATTTTCTGCTGACACCGGCTGACTGTCAAGCCATTTTGCACCTGTTGAGAACTGAAGTGCGGCTATCTTAATCTGTGCATCTGCATTGCTGTCTGAAATATCACTTATTTCAGGTATAATTTCTTCAATGGAACTGTTTACCGTACCGATTTTACTGCCGCTCATACTTCCTGACGTATCGACAATGAAAAAAAGTACCATCGTTCTTCTGGGAACTTCAACTGTTTCGTCATATAATCCCATATCTTAAAACCTCACTCATAATTATAAAATTTCACCGTCATTACCGTTTCCGAATCTGATTTTTAGACCTTTCACAAGCTTTATTACCTGACCGTTTTCATAATTTTTTGACGCTCCGTTAGGTGCAACCGCTGTCCATGTACGACCGGAATTGTTTTTCAGACCGGACACGGCAGGAATACTCCTGCTTAAAACTACCTCGCCCATTTCCTTTTTATAGTCCTCGCTGTCATATACCACATGACACTCATAAATCTTATTTGAAGGCATCAGTGCTACTGTATTCTTTTTCACTTTAAGGATATAAGGATTAGTAATTATACTGCCACAGCATACACATTNTNATTCAGNCTGTGAAAGATTAAGAAAGGTNTCCTGCNTGCATGACGTACNTTCCGCAATACAGTCACGCAGTTTTATAAACATNNCCTGCCATGTTTTTTCAGTTACACGGTGCTGAATGTCANTTCCTATCATGGNTTCCCTGCTGAAAGCTTTCTGAANCGTTTCCTTTACAAAATCGGGATANANCGNCNNCAATCTTATNTCNTTCCTGTGAATTTCCGGAACTGGTCTGTTCTGCGGATTATTTTTGTCAAATACAAATACAGGTTCACTTCCATAGAATTTACGTTCAAGCTCTTCGGTAAGACACGGAGATTTTAGTGTTCTCTCACCCTCAAGTGGGTGATTTACAAAAATAAGCATATATAGTATAACTGCAAGTGAAAATCTGTCCGTATGGATATCGGGCTGTTTCTTTCCGGTAACGACTTCGGGAGCCATATAACGACATTTTCCGGCAATTCCGAATGCTTTTCCGTACTCCGCAACATTGTCATTGTCACATATGAGAACATCGCCGGTATCAGCATTTACAAAGAAGTTTCCGTCATTAAGGTCCTGATAACTGAATCCGTTATTATGGAGTACTCTGAATCCGGCAGTAATTTGAAGGGCAGCATTTATCACTGCCCTTATTCCTGAAAAATGTACCTTTGCACGCAGAAATTCTGAAAAATCCCTGTACCCTGCCGGACGCAGTTCCATAAGATATCCGAAACTTCCCTCAAAATATTCTGTAATTTCAAGAGGCCAGAGAAATGAACTTGTCGGAGTGCCTTTTCTGATATTGTTTTCTATGTTTATATAAAAACGCTTATAGTCTTTGAGCTTGCCGACAAAATACCATTTGAGTGCAAATTCTTTTCCGTTGTATTCAACCCTGTAGACTGTTCCCTGTCCGCCCTCTCCGATTTTTTCAATAATCTCAAGTTCTCCGCCGGACTTCACTTTTATTTTCTGTCCTTTTGAAAACTCCCTCAAATATTACATCTCCTTTCAGACATTTCCACCGTATGAACGGATAATAGACGCAAGTCCTCCCTGATATCCGGCTGCTACTGCGTTGAACTTCCATTCACCGTTTTTAAGATAAAATTCGGCTACTACGAGTGCAGTTTCAATTGAAAATTCTTCTTCAAGGTCAAATTTAAGTACAGGTTGACCGACTGTATCAAATTCATCTGCAATCTTTGCAACTCTTATATAAGCGTTTGATACCTGTCCGAAATTCTGCCTTCTGATATCAGCTTCATGAATTGTTACACATATAGCTATCTTTTTGATTTCAGGTGGAATTTTTGTGAAGTCAATAATAATAACTTCGTCATCTCCGTCACCGTCGCCGGTAAGGTTATCGCCCGTATGAACCACAGCACCGTCTCTGCCGTTAAGATTGTTGTAGAAAACAAAGTCCTCATCTCTGATAAGCTTTCCGTTTTCACCGAGAAGAAAAGCAGAAGCATCAAGGTCAAAATCATAACCTCCGTCATAACGGTTAGTATCCCAGCCAAGTCCTACAAGAGCGAGTTTCATTGAATCGTCGAGAGCGACACGCTGACCTTTCTGTAAATTGATTGCCATAATAATTTCCTCCTTAAAATTTATATTAAAAAATGCGGAGAAAATTTTTCACATACAACTATTAAAGTGAAAATCTTCTCCGCAGATTCAGAACATATTATCTGTAAAGTGCTATTAACGCANCAAGNNTGCTTGCTTCCTGAACAGGCTGTCCGNTANCNTTGAACTTCNATNCATTGCNCTTACGATATATTTCCCCTNCTACAAGACCAGTCATGTTATTNNANTTTTNCGAAANATTGAAACGACATATTTCCTGATTATTGTCCATGTTGACAAGTCTGATAAAAGCGTTTTCAATAAGTCCGAAATGCTGACCTCTTGTGCGTGCGTCGTAGATATTTACAACAAATACAATCTTTCCCACTTCTGCCGGCAGACGGCTGATATCAACCATAATCTGCTCGTCGTCGCCGTCTCCTGCACCTGTAAGGTTATCGCCCTGATGAACAATTGCACCACTGTAGTGTCTAAGATTTCCGTAATAGACAACACACTGTTTTATATCACCGCTGACAATTTTTCCATTGTTACCACAGATTATAACCGAAGCGTCACAGTCGATATCCTGAGGCTGTGGTTTGAATATTCCGAGAAAGCCTCCACCGCCTTTTTTTACCTCGTCCCAGCCGAGTCCGACCATTACTTTTCTAAGACCGCCGCCGCCTTTTGTAAGGTCAATCTTCTGTCCTTTCTGAAGATTAATACTCATGTAATTTATTCCTCCTTTATATTATTTTTTAGTAACTGCCTTGCGTATAATGTCAATCGGGATTACCATAAATGCAAGTACAATACATATTAACCATGTCTTTACGTTCAGAGCCTCAACACTGAGGAACTCACCACCGAATGTTACAAATACAAACTGAATTATAAGAAGTGCAGCCATTACAATCAGGAAATTCCTGTTACGTCCGATATTCTCAAATACATTTACTTTTTCTGTACGTGCATTGAAACCGTTGAATGTAATAGCCATCATAAACGTTGCAAAAAGTGCCGAACAAAGATATGTGTTATCTACGCTTCCGAAAATGTCACGTATTGCAGGAACAAAACGTATAACAAGACAAAGAGCTGTTATATAAAGTCCGCTGATGATTACCTGTATAAGCATTGATTTGCTTACAATACTTTCATTTCGTGGAATAGGTTTGTCTTTCATATACTCCTTTAAAGCTGGTTCACTTCCGAATGCAATAGCTGCGAGTGTATCCATAGCGAGATTTACAAGAAGAAGCTGAATAACAGTCATCATTGTGGGTTCACCTAAAAGCGGTCCTATGAAGCAAGTGAGAACTGCGGCAACGTTAACTGTAAGCTGGAATATAAGGAATTTTCTGATACCCTTGAACATTGTACGACCATAAAGAATAGCCTTTGCGATTGATGAGAAGTTATCATCAAGAATTGTAATATCTCCGGCTTCCTTTGCCACTTCCGTACCGCTTCCCATTGCAAAACCAACGTCAGCCTTTTTAAGTGCAGGTGAATCGTTTACGCCGTCGCCTGTCATACCTACTACGTAGTCAAGTTCCTGAGCGCAGCGTACAAGACGGCTCTTGTCTGTAGGCAATGCACGGGCAACAACACGCAGATTTGGAATAACCTTTTTAAGTTCCTCGTCAGATTTTTCATTAAGTTCTGCTGATGTAAGTGCAACATCTGTTTCTTTTCTGATAAGTCCGGCTTCCTTTGCAATAGCAACAGCGGTTTCTTTTCTGTCGCCTGTTACCATTACAACCTGAATACCTGCATCCTGAACTTCCTTGATAGCGTCAACTGCCTCTTTACGTACATTATCTCTGATACAGAGAATACATACAAGTGTCAAATCACCCTCGTCACTGTCGCCGTCACGCTTTGCAACTGCAAGAAGTCGCATTGAACGTGCAGCCTGTTCGTCTATATACTTTACAATAGAATCCTTGTCGGAAAGAGTTTTTATATTTCCGTCGGAATCAACGTACTGCGTACATCTTACAAGAAGCTTTTCCGGAGCTCCCTTTACATAAGTGTAACTTTTTCCGTTTCTTGAAATCGTTACACTTGACATTTTCTTTGTGGAATCGAATGAACTGAAATCAGTAACTTCGTCCTTGTTGATTTTACTTTCTGCCTTTGCGTCAATTATGAAATTCATTAATGCACGGTCAGTACTGTTACCGCCTATTACATTGCCTTCGCTTGCAACAGCACTATTGTTAACGCCTGCACCTACTACAATATCATCAAGGAACTTTGCAGATGTATCAGAAAGTTTTTCAAACTTCTTAACGTCACCTGTTATAAACTCAACTACTGAAAGTTTACCTTCTGTAATTGTACCTGTCTTGTCACTGTAAAGCAGACTGAGACTTCCGGCTGTTTCAAGACCATTTATCTTTCTTACAAGAACGTTGTCCTTTGACATTTTAAGACTCTGGAATGAAAGAAGTATGGAAGTAAGCATCGGCAGACCTTCCGGAACTGCACATACTATAATAGTAACTGCTACAGTAATTGCATTCATGACAAGTTTTATCCATTCGGTTACTGAATCGGGAACACTTCCGCCGATAATGGTCTTAAGCATAACGGCGACAATAATAGCGATTGCACCGATGTAACCGAAAGTAGAAATCTGCTTTGCAAGTTTTGCAAGCTTTACCTGTAACGGAGTGGCTCTCTGGTCTTCCTGTACTTCGAGGGCGAGTTCACCGAATAATGTCTTATCACCTACTACCTTTACTTCCATATGTGCTTCACCGCCACACACTACAGTACCACGATAAGCATAATGTTTGTTAAGCAGGTCTTTTATATTATAGCTTTCGCCTGAATTTACAGGACGCTTTTCAGCTTCTTCGGTTTCACCATTAAGAGCAGCCTGGTCAACCTTTACGTCACCTTCAACTATTTCACCGTCAGCAGCAATTTTGTCGCCTGCCTGTAAATATATGATGTCTCCAACAACGACTTCGCCGACGTGAATTTCAGAAAGTTTGCCGTTACGGACAACTTTTGCCATTTCCTTTGCTTCTTCTTCTTCTTTGAGGGCGGAAGCCTTGTTTTCCTGCTTATATTCACTGATTGATGAAACACCATTTGCAATAAGAATTGCAATCAGAACTCCGACCGGTTCAAACCATTCTGATTGTCCCATAAAGCACAAAACAACCTGAACTACCAGTGCCACAAGAAGTATCATAATCATCGGGTCTTTGAACCCCTCAAGAATTTTCTTCCAGAGCGGGTCAGGCGGAATTTGTGTAAGGTTATTGTCACCGTGTTTTTTACGGCTCTCCTCAACCTCTTTTGCGGACAGTCCATTAATATTCATAGACATATCTCCTTCTTTTAATATAATTTTTCCTGTGCAGAAAAAAACCGTAAAAAGCCGGAAAAAGCTTTCTTACGTATCACTGCACTTTATAATATTATTATACAATCCATCATCTGATTTGTCAATATATAACAGCGTAAAATGTCTGTTTTCGGCTTATTTTAGCGAACCGGACAAATTATTCAAATGTAATTTGTGGAAAATAACGTTGCAATAAATTCCCTGCTTATATATATTTAACCGTATTGCCGACAATATTCATATATGACGATATTTCGACATGAAAAGGCTTTCCGTAGTTTTATTTGTTCTACGTGGAACATTATTTTATGATTGTTTTTTTGTAGAAATCTAACATAAAAAATAACAGTCGGAGTTTTTGCATTATATAATAATACTACAGGAAAATTTTTTCCTGAAAGCTCTTTTATTCATACTGAATATGTGATATAATAATAGTATAATTTTATGAAAAGAGGTATACACATGAATATAACAGAAGATATTTTTTATGTCGGTGTAAACGACCATGAAATCGACCTGTTTGAAGGTCAGTATGTTGTACCGAACGGTATGGCTTACAATNCATNTGNAATAANAGATGAAAANATNGCCGTGCTTGATACGGTTGACGCTGATTTTTCGGACGAATGGCTNAACAATATCCGCAACGTCNTCAACGGCAGAACTCCCGATTNTNTTATAGNTCAGCATATGGAACCCGACCATTCCGCAAATATCATGAACTTCATCAATGCTTATCCCGATACCGTCGTTGTCGGAAACGCAAAGACTTTCACCATGATAGCGAACTTCTTTGAAAACACTGATTCCATAAACAAGCTTGTTGTCAAGGAAAACGATACTCTTTCACTTGGCAGACATCAGCTCTCCTTTGTCTTTGCCCCTATGGTTCACTGGCCGGAAGTAATGTTCACTTACGACAGCACGGAAAAAGTTCTTTTCTCGGCTGACGCTTTCGGTAAATTCGGTGCATTGGACATTGACGAGGACTGGGCGTGTGAGGCAAGACGTTATTATTTCGGCATTGTCGGAAAATATGGAACACAGGTTCAGACCGTTCTCAAAAAAGCGTCTGCCATTGACATTCAGATTATTTGTCCGCTTCATGGACCTGTACTTACTGAAAATCTCGGTTACTATCTCGGACTTTATTCAACATGGTCATCTTACGGCGTGGAATCCGAGGGCGTAATGATTGCATACACTTCCGTTTATGGCAATACAAGAAAAGCCTGTGAAATTCTTTCAGACAAACTCAAAGAAAAAAACTGTCCTAAAGTAGTTCTGTGCGACCTTGCTCGTGAGGACATGGCGGAAGCGGTTGAAGATGCTTTCAGATACGGAAAACTTGTACTTGCCTCCCCTACATACAACGCCGACGTTTTCCCGTTCATGAAACGCTTTATTCATGAACTCACTGAACACAACTATCAAAACCGCACAATAGGACTTATCGAAAACGGTTCATGGGCTGTCATTGCCNGANAGGTNATGAAAGAANTGTTTAGCAAATCAAAAA
Source organism: Clostridia bacterium (assembly GCA_009177225.1). Lineage (GTDB taxonomy): Bacteria > Bacillota > Clostridia > Oscillospirales > Ruminococcaceae > Ruminococcus. The sequence goes on along the minus strand of WFLZ01000214.1, from coordinate 6,133 downwards.
ATATCNCATNGCTTGANAATNTGGTANNNATCNNNTNNGCAGTAAANTCTGAAAATATCGNACAGATTNAAGCAATNGNTGACGAACTTTTAAAATAATCTGCATGAAAATCTGATTTGCAGTTATAATAATAAAAAAGGAGGGTTCGCTATGAAAATTACTCTGAATCCCGACAAGGAAGTTGTTGCAAGAATCAAAGAAGGTCTGAAAAAAAAGGACGGCTATTGTCCGTGCCGAATTCCACGCACTCCGGAAAACAAATGTATGTGCAAGGAGTTCCGTGAACAGATTGCAGACCCGAATTTTGAGGGTTTCTGTCACTGTCAGTTATACTATAAATCAAAGGAGGATAATTAAATGGCTGAAATTGTCATAACAAAGGAAAATTTTGATGAAGAAGTCCGCAACTACAAAGGAACTGTACTTCTTGACTTCTGGGCTGAATGGTGCGGTCCATGTATGATGCTGTCACCTGTTGTTTCGGAAATTGCTGAGGAACTTGACGGAAAAATTAAAGTCGGCAAGGTAAACGTTGACGAACAAATGGAGCTTGCTATGTCATTCAAAGTAGAAAGCATACCGTTGCTTGTTGTCGTAAAGGACGGTGTTATTCAGAAACAGTCCGTCGGAGTTGTACCGAAAAACAGTATACTTGAAATGCTGAAATAAAAAACAGAAGTCCCGAAAAAAATTCGGGACTTTTTTGTTTACTTGCTATAAAGTTTCACATAATATATAAAGAGGTGATTGATTCATGGTTAATTTTTTATTGGGGTCTATGTTCGGCGGTACTGTCGGGGTTTTCGCAATGTGCCTGTGTACTGTCGCCAAGGAATCCGACAAAAAAAACGGTATGGACGAATAAAGTCCATACCGTCATTTTTTATTTTTTTACGGGAACTGCTATAACGTCCTTACGCATATAAGGTCTGAGAGCTTCCGGAATTTTTATACTGCCGTCCTCGTTGATATTATTTTCAAGAAAAGCAATCAACATTCTCGGAGGTGCAACAACTGTATTATTGAGAGTGTGTGCAAAATACTTGTTGCCGTCAGATGTCTTTACTCTTATTCCGAGACGACGTGCCTGAGCGTCACCGAGATTTGAACAGCTGCCGACTTCAAAATATTTCTGCTGTCTCGGTGACCACGCTTCAACGTCAATGCTCTTGACTTTCAAATCAGCCAAATCACCCGAACAACATTCAAGAGTACGGACAGGTATATCAAGTGTGCGGAAAAATTCAACTGTATAGCTGTAAAGCTTATGAAACCATTCCATGCTTTCTTCCGGCTTACATACAACAACCATTTCCTGCTTTTCAAACTGATGGATTCTGTAAACTCCCCTTTCCTCAATTCCACGTGAGCCGACTTCCTTACGGAAACACGGTGAATAGCTTGTAAGAGTTTTCGGGAGTTCGTCCTCCGGAATAATAGTATCAATAAACTTACCTATCATTGAATGCTCACTTGTACCGATAAGATAAAGGTCTTCGCCCTCAATCTTGTACATCATGTTTCCCATTTCGGCAAAACTCATTACCCCTGTAACAACATCACTTCTAATCATGAACGGAGGTATATAATATGTAAAACCTTTGTCAATCATGAAATCCCTTGCATAAGAAAGTATACATGACTGAAGCTGTGCAATATCTCCGCAGAGATAATAAAAACCGCTGCCGCTTGTTTTTCTTGCACTGTCAAGGTCAATACCGTTGACTTTTTCCATAATATCAACGTGATGTGGAACTTCAAAATCAGGTACAGCAGGCTCACCGAATTTCTCGACTTCAACGTTTTCACTGTCGTCCTTACCAATCGGAACGCTTTCGTCAATAATATTCGGAATAACAAGCATGATTTCACGTACATCAGCTTCAAGCTTAACTTCAAGTTCTTCCATCTCTGTAAGCTTTTCACCAATTGCAGTAACTTCTGCCTTAACCTTTTCAGCTTCGTCTTTCTGACCCTTAGCCATTAAACCGCCAATCTGCTTGCTCTTTACCTTACGCTGATTTCTCAGACTGTCACATTCAACCTTTGTTTCCCTGTACTGCCTGTCCAGTTCAACAACCTTGTCAACAAGTTCAAGTTTCTCGTCCTGAAACTTCTTTTTTATGTTTTCCTTTACAAGTTCCGGATTTGTACGGATTAATTTCATATCAATCATTTTTTATAATTCTCCTTTATTCATCTCTTGCGAGTTTTTCTGCAATGTCTGCCAAATCATTTTTATCATAAAATTCAAGAATAAGAGTACCCTTGTTTTTTCCGTAATCAACTTTTACTCTGCGTCCAAGTTTTTCATTAAGTGAAATTTCCATTTCAACAAAGTAATTATCAATACGTCTGTCAGATAACTTTTCCGTTTCGCTTTCTGCGGATTTCTGTACAGCCTTTTCAACCTGCCTTACGGTCATACCGCCATTTGCGGCTTTTTCTGCGATACTTGTCAGAAGTTCCATGTCCTCAAAACCGAGCAGTGCCTTTGCATGACCTACTGACAAATCACCTTTTTCAATCATGTCAAGTACTGATTCAGGAAGTGTAAGTATACGTATTGCATTTGCAACTGACGACCGTGAACGTCCGACCATTTTCGCTACCTTGTCTTGTGTCATACCGTATTTTTCAATAAGTTCATTATATCCGTTTGCTTCTTCAACGGGATTGAGATTTTCACGCTGTAAATTCTCAATAATAGCAATCTGCATTGTTTCGGAATCAGAAAGTTCACGGATATTAACCGGCACTTCGTCAAGACCGAGCATTCTCGCCGCACGCCACCTGCGTTCACCTGCAACAATCTGATAACCACCTTCCGACAGCGGACGCACAAGAATAGGCTGGAGCATACCATGTTCACGGATAGAGTCGGCAAGTGAAGTTATAGCTTCGTCACTGAATTTCTTTCGGGGCTGCTCACGGTTAGGTTCGATTTCAGAAGTACGGAGTGTTTTTTTTACCTGCACTTCACTTGTATTGTCACTGAAAAGGGTGTCAAGACCTGCACCAAGACCACCAATAGCCATAGCTTAAACTCCTTTCCGGTTTATTTCTTGAAAGAAAAAANTCCCCTGCNTTTTTNCTTAGGCAGTTCAAGCNGTTCNCNCAGAANTTNATGACCCANAAGTTCATAAGCTTCTGNACCCTTNGACNACCTGTCATAATACATAACAGGCTTGCCGTGACTTGGTGCTTCTGAAAGACGAACGTTTCTCGGAATTTTAGTCTTGAATACCTTTCCGGGAAAATATTTCTCAACTTCTGTTACCACATCGTTTGCAACATTAAGTCTGCCGTCGAACATAGTAAATACAATTCCCTCAATATTAAGAGTTGCATTATAATTTGCCCTTACGATTTTTATTGTATTTACAAGCTGTGATAAACCTTCAAGTGCAAAAAATTCCGCAAGCATAGGAACAATTATTGTATCACAGGCAACAAGAGCGTTGATAGTCACAAGCCCCAGAGCCGGAGGGCAGTCAATAAATATGTAATCATAATCCTCACGGCAGGTAAGCACCTGCATTTTCAGACGCTTCATTCTGTTTTCATAATTTATAAGTTCAATTTCACAACCTGCGAGTGATTCAGTAGCAGGAACTATTGAAACGTTTTCAAACTCAGTAGGAACAACAGCGTCCTGAATACGTATTTTACCGGTGATAACGTCATATGTTGAAGCACGTACAGACTTTTTTTTCACACCAAAAGCAGTAGTCGTGTTTCCTTGCGGGTCGGAATCAATGCAAAGAACATTAAAACCTCTTGAACCAAGATAAGCGGCAAGATTGACGGCAGTAGTTGACTTTCCTACTCCACCCTTCTGATTTGCCACCGCAATTATTTTGCTCATAGGATTTCTTCCTTTCGTTTTTTTATATTTTATATTATATCACTTTTGAAACGTTTTGTAAATAGATATTTTCGATAATTATGTTCCACATGGAACAATTGAAGAACAATAAAAAAGTTCTGCATGAAAAATGTCCCACGTGGAACAATTGAAGAATAAACAAAAAAGTTCTACATGAAAAATGTTCCACGTGGAACAATCGGAGAACAAACAAAAAAGTTCCACATGAAAAATGTTTCACGTGGAACAATCGGGTACTGGCAGATGAAGTTTATGTACCGGTTTGTGTATACAAACCAGTTCCGGACTTCCGAGCGGATGATGAAAAACTATCTGCGGAAGGGGTATGAATTTTATCTGAATGCGGATACGGCGGTTATTCAGAGGAATATCACCTCCGATGTAAACAATATGTACGCGCTGATTCTGGCGTTATTGCAGCTTGTCTCGGAAAGCATTGTTTTTGTGGTGCTGGTGGGCGTGATGCTCGTCTCGGACTGGAAGATGACGGCGATCGTGGCGGTGCCGCTTTTTGTCACGCTGCTGATCATCAAAAAAGTCGTTAAGCCGATCATGAACAGGGCGGGCAAGGAAAATCAGGATTTTTACAGCGGGCTCTTCAAGTGGATTTCCCAGACGGTACAGGGCATCAAGGAAGTAAAAATTGCCGGGAAAGAGCAGTATTTTACGGAGGAGTATATCAAGTGCGGCAGGGGCTATGTGAATGCGGTGCAGAAATATACGCTCTACAACAGCATCCCGAGGCTTTTGATCGAGACGGTGTGCGTGGCCAGTCTGGTGGGGTATATGATGCTTTTAGTCATGGAAGGGCAGAATGTCAAAGAGGTGACGGCGGTGCTTTCCGCTTTTGTGGTGGCGGCCATGCGGATCATGCCCTGCGCCAACCGGATCAACAATCAGTTGACCTCCATTGCGTTCTACCAGCCGTTTTTTATGGGCGTCAGCGACAACTTGCAGGATGAAATTTCCGGCGAGAATACGGATATGAGTTTTGCGGAGGCGGCGAAGGAGAAGCTGCCGGTGAAGAGGTCGATCGAGCTGAGGGATATTACCTATCATTANCCGAACGCAGAGCCGTTAATATTTGACCATGCGGACATGGAGATTCCGGTGGGGACAGCGGTCGGCATTGTGGGGGCTTCCGGAGCCGGAAAGACCACGGTGGTGGACATCCTGCTNGNCCTTCTGGAGATCCGGACNGGCGGCGTCTACGCGGACGGCGTGAGCATCAGGGAGAATTACAGAGGCTGGCTGAAAAATGTGGGCTATATCCCGCAGATGATCTTTATGCTGGACGATACGATCCGTAAGAACGTGGCNTTTGGCGTTGCGGAGGANGAGATNGATGAAGGGNGGCTCTGGGAAGTGCTGAAGGAGGCGCAGCTGGATGAGTTTGTGCGCGCTCTGCCTGAGGGGCTTGACACGAGCATCGGCGAGCGGGGTATCCGGATTTCCGGCGGACAGAGGCAGCGCATCGGTATCGCCAGGGCGCTTTACTACGACCCGGAGGTGCTGATTCTGGACGAGGCGACGTCGGCTCTCGACAATGATACGGAGGCGGCGATCATGGATTCCATCAACAGCCTGCACGGCAGGAAGACGTTAGTCATTATCGCCCACAGGCTGCAGACCATCGAAAAATGCGATATGATCTACCGGGTGGAAAACGGGAAAGCGGCGCTGGAGAAAGACAGTCGGGGGTAGAAAACATGTCATCCATAGCGATCNTAACGGCCAGAGGCGGCAGTAAAAGAATACCGAAAAAGAATATCAGGGATTTCTGCGGGAAACCTGTTATTGCGTACAGTATAGAGGCGGCGCTTGCGAGCGACATCTTTGACGAGGTCATGGTGTCTACGGACAGCGGGGAGATTGCGGAAATCGCAGAGAGATACGGAGCGAAAGTGCCGTTTTTGCGCAGTGAAGGGACGAGCGATGACAGGGCGTCTACGGCGGATGTATTACTGGAGGTCATAGAAGCCTACTCTCTTCAGAGAAAAGAATTTGATATGATCTGCTGTATTTATCCGACGGCTCCGTTTGTAACTGCGGAAAAATTGAGGCGGGCGGAAAAGATTCTGGAAGACGCGAAAGCCGATGCGCTGATGCCGGTCGTGCGGTTTGGCTTTCCGCCGCAGAGAGGACTGACCATAAAAGGCGGTCTGGTGGGCTATAAATATCCGGAGTTTGCGGGCGCAAGGAGCCAGGATCTGGAGCCCATATACCATGACTGCGGCCAGTTTT
>WFLZ01000057.1 GCA_009177225.1 Clostridia bacterium | reverse complement strand
GTCTTGCCATTTTTCTTTCACCAGCCTTTTCTATATTATACTATAATTCCACTGGTTTAGCAAGTTTGTTTAGTTAATTTTCAACGATACAGAACACTAGTTCTGTGTCTGTCACTGCATCTCTCCATATCGACTGTTTTCCCATGGTATCCTGCCTGGAAAATTGCCATCATAATACTTACCACATAAGACACAGAAACATTTTGTACACTTTCCAGCAGATTATTTTCTGAAAGTCTCTTGCAAATTTCCTCAGAATGTTGTTACTTGTATTCATAGGACAGCACTCCTTTGAGTCAATGTATGTTCACACTTACATTATAACTCATTTTGGAGCTGCTGTCCTTATTTTTTGTGCATTATTTGGGGATGCTCATTTATAGATTCTCTTTATAATTCAGACGGACTTTTATTTGACCGGAATACTCTTTTGCAAATGAACTGTACACACATACCCGTAAAAAATCCTGCAATACATCCAGCAGTAATCATAACAGGCAGATAAGAAACGACTGTCATGGTTTTCGTGACAAGGACGGCAACAATAATTTGTCCTGTATGGTGTACTTGTGCTTAATTTTATTGAAGCTTCGGAATCTGTCACGGGTGTTTCGTCCTGAACAGCCGAGAAAACTGCTCTGCCGTCCTCAACAGTTACATTCTTGTATGCAGACGGAACAGCATCAACAGCAATAAATCCATAGTTATTATCACCGAGAGCATCAAGGTCTGCCTGAGTTATTGCTCAGGATAAATCACGCCGAGAATTGTTCACGTACCGTCATCATTTGCTTCGTTGAATGTTCCCTCAGAAAGTTCTCCTGCACCGTTTTTAGACCACTTTGAAGTGGTTGCAGAAAATATAGCGTCAACTTCATATTCGTTGGCACTTCCGGCAAGTTCAGATTTGTAAAAATCCGAATACGGAATATTCATTGTGCCATAAANCAGATTTTCGNTNTCCTCTGCTTCTGCTGTAAGAAGAACAGCTCCCAGTACAGATACCGCAAATGCCGTTGCACTTATTATTGATGAGATTTTTTTCATATATATTCTCCTTGAAATTTATTTAAAATCCGGATAATTCGGATTTTATGCTTTTAAGTTATCTGAAACTAACTCTCTGTTAAAAATTAACTGCATTTTTATGCGGTTTTTATTAGCACAATCCAACATATTTACAATAATATAAAGTTTTATCCGGCTTTGTTGTAATGTGTTAGTTAATACTAATTTTAGTATACATCATTTTTTTCCTTTGTCAATATACATATTAAAAAAATTTTCTCCGGAATTTAAAAATCAGTATTATTTTCACTTAATAAAAACAATCAGGACAATATTTTTATGTATAATAACTATATGCACAGGCTTCCATATAGGATGTCCCTCAGTATTAAATTTTGCAAGAGTTTCAAGAATCTCTGTCGAACAGCTCTTTACCAGTTCGGAAATATACATCGGCTCTCTCTCTGTGAATCTGTCTGCACATTTGACTACAAATTTGTTTTCTAAATCAAAGTGAGTTTTCAGCATATTTGAAGATATAATATTTGACTTACGTTTGGTTTGTTCAGATGATGGATTAAGATTGACAAATAAAAAATAATATGCTATAATATAGTCAATACAGGGCAGGAAATGCCCGAATTTAAGCCTGTAAGGAGCAGACGGATATGAATCTGAAAAATTTTGAGGAATATTTTGATAAGACTATTTTGCAAAGAGGAAAAAATTACTATAATGACGGTGCTGTGCTGTTAATCGAAAAGATTTCTGAAAATGAATATACTGCTGAGGTCGAGGGCTGTGAGCTTTACGATGTCACGGTAGAAATGCACCCTAATGGAAATATTTATGATATAAATTGTGACTGTCCTTATGATATGGGAGAGTACTGCAAACATGAAGCGGCTGTTTTATACGCTTTGCGTGACAAAACCATAAGTATAAATGAAACCGCTTTCAAAAAATCAAATCTCCCACAATTGCTTGGAAAATGTAATAATACTCAGCTTATGGAAATAATACTTGAACACGCAAAAGAGGATAAAAGCTTTGGAAATTATCTGTGTATGAAGCTTTCCGAAGATTCCGACTCAAACAGCATTATTTCAGATTTCAGGCGTATTTCTGATATATATTTCAAAGGTTGTTCTGATGTTAATGATGTATTAAAGGCGGGAAAATTACTTGTAGATAAAACAGAAAAACTCGGTTCTTCCATTGACAAGGTACGAATTTATGCAGAAGTCATCTCTATACTGGAAAATGGTATTGAANATTCTTACGATNATGATNANGATNAAGANNCGTGGGAATNGTANGATGTANNAGATGNCNGCNCAGCCTGTATGGAAACCGCTGTAGAAAGTATTGTAAACAGCAAAAATGAGGCTGATATTGAATCTGTCTGGGAATGTATTCTTAAATATTGGCACGACAGTTTTTGTAAAGACGGCGAGGAACGTTTTTTCCCGTCATTAATGCAATTATGCAGTTTTCCGGAATACAGAATTAAACTGGATGATGTGCTTGTTTTCCGACATATGTCTGCCAGTGAATACAGAAAAAAAGAAATTGATAACCAGCGTTTCTCAATTATCAAAAACTATGGAACGGAAACTGAAATCACAGATTATATAAACTCCCATATTGACAATCCTGATTTTCGTCGTCTTGCAATTGAACGTGCAATACATACGGAGGATTATACCAGAGCTGAACAACTCGCACTTGAAGGAATCGCTTCAGAGAAGTTACATTTTTCATATATTTCCAGTTGGCACTATTTACTCCATGATATTTATACACTTTCAGGAGACACAAAAAAACTTACTGACGTTTGTTACACTTTAGTAAAATACGGTAAAACCGATTATTACGAAGAATGGAAATCACTTATTCCTGAAGAAAATCGTTCTGATGAAATCAATCGTATGCTGAACGAATCGGAAAATCTTTCTTACGAGTATATCATTTCACATGAGAATATGAGTGACAGAATCTATAAGTTCTGTTGTAAATTTCCGGATAAAATCAGTTTTTACTATGAAAGACTCAAAACAACTGAATTTAAGGAACAGAGCAAAAAACTTTATGAACAATATATCCGAAATGAGGGCGAACGGGTTTCCAGTCGTTCCGAATATGCAATCCTTTGTAAGCAACTGAAAAGATTCTCTATAGAATGTGATACAGAGCTTGCTGAAAAAATCGCAGCGGATTTCAGAGAGTTGTATCGTCGCAAACCAGCCTTTATGGACGAACTGACAAAAGTCGGATTTTAATCCATCGTAATAATAGTAATTTAGTCCTTTCAGACTTGATTTGAAAGGACTTTTTACTTTGTCTATTTACTTGTTATTTGAAAAATTGTATTTTTAAATATTATCACCAACTGTCAATCTTCTGACCATTCCCAATCGTCACACCTGCCTATGAAATCATTCTGTATTCCTTCAAACTTATCTGTCGGCAACGTTTCTCCGTCTATGGTAATTTTCATATTTCTACAGCAAGCGTACCACTCCAGCAAATCAAGTACGTCAAATATTCCGTCAGAATAAGCTTTAAGAATATAATCAGCTAAAATATTTCTGTCATTCTGTGTCAGCTTTGGAAGTAAACTGTTTATTCCGTTGTTTGTTCTATCCCATGCAACATTGCCATTTCTCACACTTTCAGAACTTACACAGCTACGTGACATTTCTACAAATTCGTCAATAAGCTTTTTATATAATTCCGTTCCCTTATCCATTTGTAACCTCCGGTTTTAAAGATATTCGCTGTTATAATCATTCCTTTGTTATACCGCATTTTTCCAGAAAGTCAACAGCAAAATCTTCCAGTTCTGTATAATTAATGTTTTTGGCTGTATAGTCCCCGTAGGACACCGAATACTCTATCTTATACGGAAAGTCAAGTCTTTCCGCAACGTAACTCTTGTAATACAGAAATTCAACCGCTGATTCAAAATAACCCTTTCTGTATTCCTCAACCGAAATATTATAAAGGAGTTCTTCATTTATTTCATCAAATCCCATTTCTGACATGATTTTCTCAAATATGACCAGTGAATCTTCAATATAGTCTTCCTGTCGGAACGAAAGCATTGACGGACAACAGTAGCCATTGTCAAGCATACATTTTACCCATTCCGTTAAATACAGGTAATTTCTTCTTTTACAGAAGTGTTTTTTATAATAAATATAATACTCAACCAGATTACTTAATAAATACATATTATTCTCCTTTGCGTTTCAGGGACTGCAAATATTTGTTTGTACTTCCGTCATAACCGCATTTTATACACCTGCCGTCCCTGAAAGTATGTCCGCAAACCGGATAACCATATAATATATTAGCACACTCCGTACAAAGACCTTTCATTGCTGATTTTATAAACGGACTTCCGCACTCATTGCATATACTGACTTTTTTCAAAAAATCACCTCTGTTAAAATCTCATTACTGTATTATACAGGTTCATACTCTTAAAGTGCTTATAACAAAGCCGTCTGGTATCAAGCGTTACAGAAACCGGCGACTTATTCAAACGGTTTACAACACTTTCGAGTTTTCTTTTGCCAATATCAGAAAAACCTCCTTTATTATAGTAAGCAAGCGTTATATGTGGCGTAAACGGATATGGCAGTTTCACGATGCGGTCGGCAAGCTGATACAACTGCATAAGTTTTTTATATTCATGTTCATCTGACGGATAAAGTCCAATCACCAATGCGGTATTGACCATATTGAAAACCGCCATACTTTGCATCTTGATTTTCTGTGGTACAACAGGCTCTGCGAACAGTATTTCCTGTAACTTCTTTTCATTCTCCTGCATTTTCAGGGAAACGTTCGCAAGTTCCGGCGAGTTGCTAAGGTCATGAAGCGTCATATGAAGTGTATCTTTCATCAGGCGTTCACTGAAACACTCTGGCACTTCATTGTATAACTGTTCCACAATGTTGTTAACAGTTATTTTTTCCTGTTCCGACAAGTCAAATATAACCGTGTCCCCGTAGAATGACCGGAAAGAATTGTCGCCATGTAATTTTTTTGCTGCTGACTGACTGATTATAAATGCGCCGTCTCCCAGTGAAAGCTCCGGCAGTTCAAACGCACTTATGCGGTTCATAAATTCCTGATATGTTTCCATAAAACAGCCCTCCTGAATAATTTTTATTATTGTAACATAATACTTAACAAAACGTGAGTTCGACAGAAAAAATCAGTCAAGCAGGCATAAAAAGCCCTCCTGCATATTAGAATCAGAAAAGACAGAGGGCTTTTTAGGCAGAAAAGAGTAAGCTGCCAGAGCAGAAATAA
>WFLZ01000118.1 GCA_009177225.1 Clostridia bacterium | reverse complement strand
AGCAAGTCGTGGCAGTTAACAATTATTTTTATTATGACGAAAGGAGAAAGCTGCTCAAAAATTTACAGCTGCCAAAAAAGCAGCTGTAAATATGTACCGTGGGCTACACGGGAATTTACGCCTGTGGACTGTACAAGAAANTGTAAGTAGATTATGACTTGNCATAATCCANAGCATACAGGTTGAAGCAGGAATTTTTTCTCAATATGGATATATTTGTCCATATTTTGAGTAGCAGGAAAACAATGAAGAATCAACTTTGTATCGTGCTTGACTTCGGAGGACAGTATAATCAGCTTATCGCAAGGAGAGTGCGTGATGCAGGAGTTTACTGTGAAATAAAGAGGTTCGACACCCCTATTGAAGAAATCAAGGCACTTAATCCTATGGGAATTATCTTTACAGGCGGACCTAACAGTGTATATGAAGAAAGTTCACCGCATATTTCAAAAGAAATTTTTGAAATCGGCGTGCCGATTCTTGGTCTTTGCTACGGTTGTCAGATTGTGGCTTATACACTTGGCGGACGTGTTGAGGCTTGTAAAAAAAGTGAGTTCGGCAAAATTGAAATTTCTAAGAAGCATGAAAGTCCCGTTTTCAAGGATGTTCCGGAAAAAAATATTGTATGGATGAGCCATAACGATTATGTAAGTCATTTGCCGGAGGGATTTTATGTTACTTCAACTTCTGCTGACTGTCCGTGTGCGTCATTTGAAAACCCCGAAAGAAAACTTTATGCTTTACAGTTCCACCCAGAAGTTACCCACAGTGAATATGGTAAACAGATGTTACATAATTTCCTGTATGAAGTATGCGGATTTTCAGGTGACTGGATAATGGACGATTTTATTGAAAGTACTGTTGCAAAACTCCGTGAAAAAATCGGAGACAAAAAAGTTATACTCGGACTTTCTGGCGGTGTTGACTCGTCTGTTGCGGCAGGACTTCTCAGCCGTGCAGTAGGCAAACAACTTACTTGTGTGTTTGTTGACCAAGGTCTTATGCGTAAGGACGAGGGTGATTTTGTCGAGGAAACTTTCACAAAGCTTTTTGATATGAACTTTGTCCGCATAAATTGTCAGAAACAGTTCCTTGAAAAACTTAAAGGCGTTTCCGACCCTGAAAGAAAGCGTAAAATTATCGGTACAGAGTTCTATAACGTTTTCTGGAATAAAATTCGTGAGGAGGGAACAGACGGTTTCTTTGCACAGGGAACGATTTACCCCGACCGTATTGAATCCGGCAAGGGCAACTCTGCCGGTCACGGAAGTACCGCAGTAATAAAAACTCATCATAATATGGTGCAGATGCCCGACGACATAAAGTTTGACGGCGTTATTGAACCGCTGTGCGACCTCTTTAAAGACGAAGTACGTCAGGTAGGTGAAAAGCTTGGTATTCCTCACGAACTTGTATGGAGACAGCCTTTTCCGGGTCCGGGTCTGGGTGTGCGTATAATCGGCGAGATTACCGAAGAAAAGATAAAGGTATTACAGGAAGCCGACGCTGTTTTCCGTGACGAAATTAAAAAGAGCGGTATCGAAAGCGAACTTAAACAGTTCTTTGCTGTTCTGCCGGACGTTAAGACCGTAGGTGTTATGGGCGACCACCGTACATATGACCATCTTATTGCTATCCGTGCAATCACTACCGACGATTTTATGACGGCAGACTGGGCAAGAATCCCTTATGATGTTCTTGCAAGAATTTCTAACCGTCTTACAAATGAAGTGGAACACGTAAACAGGGTAGTGTACGATATTACCTCAAAGCCTCCGGGAACTGTTGAGTGGGAATAAAAATTCAAGCTTGGAAAACGCCGTAAAATCGGCACTTTACAAGCCTGCAAATATCTCGTGATAACAATTTGATAACAGGGAGCTAAACTGAAATGTTCTGCGTTTCAGGTGGCTTATAGGTTGCGCCACTCTTTCGAGGGTTCGTGCTTGCCACAGTCATCGGTCGTTTTCGGCCAATTCAGCTTCCATTCTGTATATTCGGCCTTGCTGATCTTACCGTCAGCAAGGTCTTTTTTTCGTCTCTGCCACTCGGAAAGGAGGTCAGTCATCAGGATAGAGCCGAAACAAACTCCTTTGCGCTGATTGCCGTCCTCGTCCTCACAGTCCTCAATACTGATCGGATAATGCTCGTCAAGCTCGAACAGCATCATCATTACGCCCTCAGCTCCGAGAATTTCATCATCGCTGAGAAAACGTGAGTTCACATCAAGCACCTCTGCAAGTTTTTCAACAAGCGTCTGCTTGGGTGTGCGAGTACCCGATTCATACTGTGCGATGCGGACATCGGCGGACTTCTCATCAAAGCCGACTGCGACACCGAGCTGCTTCTGCGTCATTCCACGAAAGTCACGAATGCGGTGTATCTTATCTCCGATAATGGACATGGTGGTTCACTCCTTATAATATGGTTCTGTGGGTAAAATCATTATAACATATTTGCTTAGGACAGTCAAGAGATACTAAACAAAAAAATTTAGAGAAATTTTCAAAAAGGGGTTGACAAAAGCAAATTTGTTTAGTATAATAGGATTAAGCAAAAATGTTTAGATAGAGATTTTGCTAATACAGAACAAAATATGAAAGGATTGACAAATATGTCAGAAAAATTTATCCGTGCAGGGGAAGTCGCTGAGGTCATGGAGATCTCCGTTCCTTATGCGTACAAAATCATCCGCAAGCTCAATCAGGAGCTTTCCGACAAGGGCTTCATCACCGTAACAGGCAGGGTGAACCGTGACTATTTCAATGAGAGGGTATACACTGTGAATCCTTCCAAGAAGAAAGAGGGGGAGGAATAATGCCCATATACAGGGACAAAAACGGAACTTGGTACGCTATGGTGCGTTACGATGACTGGCAGGGACAGCGCAAACAGAAGTGCAAGCGTGGCTTCTCTACAAAGCGTGAAGCTCAGGATTGGGAGCGGAGATTTATGCTCCAGACCAACAGCGACCTCGATATGACCTTCAAGGACTTCTATGAAATCTACGAGAACGATATGAAAAGCAGGCTCAAAGAGAACACATGGGAACATAAGGCTCACGTCATAAAGTCGAAGATCCTGCCGTATTTCGGGGAAAAGCCGATGAAAGACATTCAGGCAAAGGATGTTCTTGCGTGGCAGAACGAGCTGCTCCGTCACCGCAACAGTAAGGGTGCTCCCTACTCGGAGACATATCTGAAAAATCTGCACAATCAGCTCTCGGCGATATTTAATCACGCTGTCCGCTTCTATGACCTCGGTGTCAATCCTGCCGCCAAAGCAGGGAGCATCGGTGTCAAAAACGCCAAAGAGATGAACTTCTGGACGAAAGACGAGTACCTAAAATTTTCAGAGGAAATGATGGACAAGCCTATTTCGTTCTATGCCTTTGAAATGCTGTACTGGTGCGGTATACGTCTTGGTGAGCTGTTAGCTCTCACGCCTGCGGACTTTGATTTCAAGAGCCGCAAGCTCCGCATCAACAAGTCCTATCAGCGACTGAAAGGACAGGACGTTATCACCGAGCCGAAAACCAAGAAAAGCAACCGCACAATTGAGATGCCTGATTTTCTCTGTGAGGAGATGCAGGAGTATATGACGATGCTTTATAATATGAAGCCCGATGAACGCATTTTCCCCATATCCAAAAGCTACCTCCACCATGAAATGGACAGGGGTTCAAAGACGGCAGGTGTGAAGCGAATCCGTATTCACGATCTGCGTCATAGTCACGTTTCGCTTCTGATTGAGTTGGGATTCTCGGCGGTGGCGATTGCTGACCGTGTGGGTCATGAAAGCATTGAGATCACCTATCGCTATGCACATCTATTTCCGTCCAAGCAGGCGGAAATGGCGAATAAGCTCGGAGAGCTGAAGAAGGGAGATGATGCAGATGTCAGCTAAAAGCCTCGACAATAAGGGCAGATTCAGAAGTCGGACAATCGGTTTCCGTGTCTCACCCGAAGAAGATAAGCTGATTAACTCGGCTGTTGCTCTTTCGGGATTGACTAAGCAGGACTACATCGTGAAACGACTTCTCTGTCGTGATGTGGTCGTGCAGGGAAATCCGAGAGTATACAAGGCTCTAAAAAATCAGCTTGCGGAAGTCCTTGCTGAGCTGAAAAGAATAGAGAACGGCTCGGCTGTGGACGATGAGCTGCAGTCCACAATACAGCTCATAACAGCAACACTTGACGGTCTGAAAGGAGATAGAGAATGACTGATGAAAGAGAAATGACTGCTCTTGATGCACCTGTTGACGCAGGTGCTGAGCAGCCATATGATTTAACACCTACTATTATACCAGAATCCGAGGAATATTTCAACCCCTCGAACGAAGAAATTTTCCTTGCTCAACAGGAATATGAGCAGGAAATGCAGGCTATTGCTCAGGTAGAACGTGAAGTCGCACCTGACTTCATGCAGACAGTTTCAATGCCTGAGCTGTACGAAATGGTATATCCAGGGAAACCGCCTGTGATAGACAAGTTCCTTTATCCAGGGACTTATCTGTTTGTCGGTACTCCAAAGGTCGGAAAGAGCTTTATGATGGCACAGATCGCCTATCATGTCAGCTCAGGAACACCGATGTGGCAATATTCCGTTCGCAAAGGAACGGTGCTGTATCTCGCTTTGGAGGACGATTACCGCAGATTGCAGGAGCGACTGTATCGAATGTTCGGCACGGAGACAACGCCCAATCTTTTCTTTTCAGTAGCTTCAAAGTCACTGAACGAAGGACTGCTCGATCAGCTCGACACGTTTCTGAACGAACACCCTGATACCAATTTGGTAATTATTGATACCTTACAGAAAGTCCGTGAAGCTGAGGGCGATACATACAGCTACGCACGGGACTATGATATTATTGCAGGACTGAAAGCGTTTGCCGACAAAACTGGTATCTGCCTGTTACTTGTTCATCACACACGAAAGCAGAAGTCNGACGATAGTTTTGATAGAATTTCGGGAACAAATGGACTGCTCGGANCAGCGGACGGAGCGTTTATTATGNACAAATCTAAGCGTACTGACGGTGATGCCACGATTGAGGTATCGNGCAGAGATCAGCCTGACAAGCATTTTCTTCTCAGTAGAAATAAGGAAACACTGTGCTGGGATTTCAAGGGCGAACGATCTCCCGACTACTCTGAACCACCCGAGCCTGTGATTGAAGCAATCGGCAATTTCATCAATGCGGACAATCCGACTTGGGAGGGTACGGCTACGGAGCTGATCGAAAAACTGGAGCTTGACATCAAGCCGAATGCTCTTTCTTTGAAGCTCAATGTCAATGCAGGAAAACTGTATAATTTGTATTTCGTTCAGTACAGTATGAAGCGCACTCACAAGGCAAAGCTGATTCAGCTCCGCTATGATACTGAACATCCTATTGTTGTCGCTCCCGAACCTGTTGTGAAAGATGTTTCTGAGGAACAGAATAATACTCCTGCTGTTAGGGGTGAAATTATCATCGGTGCTGATACGGTTGATAATATTGCGGGTGAAGATTATGACTATACATATCAGGAGATGATCGACAACGCTTTAGCGTGACGATGTGCGTCGATGTGTCGATGGTTTTATGGCGGTGTAAAACATCGNCNCNACCGACGCACATCGACGCANTTATAGGTGCGATTTTCAANNATAGTANTGNAGNTATTTGCTGAATCTGATTTCATAAAAATATCAGAATCTGCAACTATCACGGTAACGATTTTGAAAAAGTGTTCCCACATTTACGGCTGCTCCGCCAGCCGTTTCAGCCTCGCAGAGCGCATAAGATACTTTTGATAGACGGTCACTCGGCTGTCGAAAGTGTCTTTGCGTTACTCTTGCCAAGAGTAACAGAAGCAAATTCGGCTCTGCCGAATTTTTGGAGCTGTGCTCCTTGTCTGCTCCGCAGACTTTTTCGTCAAAAAATCCGCCGCTTATGCGGCTTATATAATAGGAGTGATATGTATAGAACAAAGAACTTTGAGCGGCTGTTTCGGTCGTGGAGACCTTAACCATAACAACCGTTCGATTATTACAGAGAATGTCCAAGAGGATAGAATCAAAGATGACATCATCATCTGCCAGAGGTCATTGAAGCAGCTCTATCATGAGCTGTTTGATGAAGCTCTTGCGGAGTTCAATTCCCGACAGACAAGGCGTGACAGGAAGATCGCCAACTATCAGGAGCATATCCGTCACAGTCGACAGGAGAAAGAATTTTATGAGGTTCTTTTTCAGGTCGGCAACAGAGATGATACTGGTCTTGATTCCGATATGTGCAAAGAAGCTGCCGAAGTGCTTGCCGAGTATGCCCGGACTTTTCAGGAGAGAAATCCACATTTGATCCTGTTTAATGCCGTGGTACATATGGATGAGAGTACACCGCACCTGCACCTTGACTTTGTACCCATGAGCGATGAAGCACGCAAAAACGGTATGCGTGTCCGCAACTCCCTCACGGGGGCATTACGGCAGCAAGGGCATACAGGTACAGGACTTTCCCGAACGATTACCATTGAATGGCTTGAACGTGAGAAAGAGCATATCGGGCAGCTCATGCTTGAACACGGCATTGAGTGGGTGAAGCTCGGTACGAAAGAGGAACATCTGTCTGTTAAGGATTACAAACTCAAAAAACGGCAAGAGGAGATTGAGCAGATAACCTCGGAGCTTGGCGAAGTTCAGAAGAAACTGGACAAGGCTGCCAAAAAGAAAGTGAAGATTGCTGAGATTGAGAGTATAGAAGCCAAGGAGTCTATGTTCGGCAAAAAGGTCACGCTGTCCAAAGAGGACTATGACAAGTTGAATGATGCGGCTAAGAAATATGTGGCTATGGAGAAANCTACCAAGAAACTCAAATCNGANCGTNATACGGCGGTTCAAGAGCGTGACAAACTTAAAGNCAAGTACGATGCTACGGCTTCGGAGCTTGCAGGNTACAAAAAGAAAGAGGANGAAGCACACTATTTTTCACGCAAGAAANTGAACGATGCAGCCCAACGTATCACCAGAGAGGAACAGCTTACCCGAAGTCTGCAAAAGGCTCTGANCGTCATTGATGCTCATGGGCTGAGAGATGAATACAACCACACAAAACTGAATACGNCTCAAAGAAAGACCGTNTTAGAATAAGGAGGAAAANCTTATGATTATCAGAAGTAAAGACATAATTCAGGTGAACGGCAAGAACAAGCCCGTATGGATGCTTGACACCGATGCACTCACCGTCACCCACAACACACCTGATGCAGAGCCGAACGTTACGGCGTTCAGTTCCGATCACATCAAGTATCATCTGCATTACTCTGCTGAGTACCGTCCCGAAAGGCTGAGAAAGCTCGTCAACAGCGGTGAGATTCTTAACTATCTGATTGACCTTGATAAAGCTGTAGAAGAAGCTCTGGAGCGACAGGTCAACAAGTGGAAAGCCAACGATCAGGACTATCTTGATGCCGTTGCATCTGGAGATACAGAAAAGGCGAGAGGTCTTGAAAATATGCTCCGTCTGTGTGCGAGAGAGCCTGTGTTTGGGGCTATGGTGTATGTGTGATGCCATAATTTTACTATAAAAAACGAGCCGAAGGATTCGTTGTAAGTCCTTCGGCTCTATTTTGTCAGTTCGGTGGTAATCTTCCCAAGAACTGCAAACTGCTCCTGCGTAAGATTTCTGCACGTCTGAGCGTTCTTGATACGATATGCATTGACAAGGGCTTTAAGTGTTTCGGTCTGTGATTCGGATAATCCGTGGGTAGAGAGCGTTCCTTGATGCTTCATTCCACAGAGGGTATCCATAGAAACATTGAATATACTTGCGATGGAACGAAGTGTCTCAAATGGCGGTATCATAAGGTTAGCTTCGTATTTGCTGATTGTTCCCTCTGATACATCAAGCATATTGCCAAGCTTCTTCTGCGTCATTTTATGTTCCTTGCGTAATGATTTGATTAAAGCCCCAAGGTCATACACTTGTCCTCACCTCCAAGTTTCTATATAAGAAGATTATACCCAAATATACTTGCCAATTACGACAGATTGTGCTATAATATATTCTATATACAAAAGATTTCAAGATAATTATTTCATAAAATGCAAGTTTACGGAGGTGTGTCATGGCAGGAAACAGTAATCTTCATATGTCAAAAGCAGGAAAGACCGATGAATTTTACACACAACTATCCACGATAGAGGAAGAACTGCGACATTATAGAAAATACTTTAAGGGTAAAACGATACTATGTAACTGTGATGATCCTTATGAGAGCAATTTCTTCAAATACTTTGCTTTAAACTTCAATGCCCTCGGATTGAAAAAGCTAATAACAACTTGCTATGCGACTTCACCCATCACCTATACACAGCTTTCCTTATTTGAGGACGAGGAGATCACATACATCACAGGAGAGGGAAAGAAACCCTATAGAATCGAAATATCAGAGGTAACAGATGCAAATGGAGACACAACAGTAGATATGACTGACGTAGAATACCTTCTGAAAAATAGGCGGAATGCACTTACCCTATTGAATGGCGATGGTGATTTTCGTTCCGAAGAATGTATTGCTCTATTGAGAGAGTGTGATATTGTTGTAACAAATCCACCTTTTTCTTTGATGAAAGAGTATATCCCCCTGCTTGCAGAAAGCGGAAAACTATTCCTTGTTCTCGGTAATATGAACCATATTACATTCAAGGAGATATTTCATTATTTCAGGGAGAATAAAATGTGGCTCGGATATAATGCAGGACATTTCTGGTTCAAAGTCCCTGATTATTATGAGGAAAAGAAAACAGATTATAAACAGGACGAGGACGGACAAAAATGGCGCAGATTANGAAATATNTGTTGGTTTACNAACATGGATATTGATATTCGTCATCAACCGCTTGATTTATTCAAACACTATACTNCCGAAGCATATCCGGCATACGACACCTATGATGCNATTCATGTTGAAACAGTAGCCGAGATTCCTTGTGACAGCGATAAAATAATGGGCGTTCCCATAACATACCTTGCATCGCATTGTGATGAGCAATTTGAGATATTAGGAAAGTTTGACGGTGGCAGTGTGACAAATGATCTTGACCTTGCTAAACCTGTCATAAATGGCAAAGCGAAATACAAGAGAATAGCTATCAGAAAAAGAAAGNATNGTGATACATAATGAAAATCGAGCGTATTCAAATATCNGTTGCTGAACTTGCAAACGGTTATGAAGAAAGAGGAACGGACGGAATAGAGGGTATTGTCGCTTATGACGGACTGCTTGATGTCAGACCACCATATCAGCGTGAGTATGTCTATGCTCCGAAAGAACGTGATGAGGTGATTCGTACCGTCAAGAAAGGTTTTCCGCTGAACACAATGTACTGGGCAAAGACTGATGATGGACGCTATGAGCTTATGGACGGTCAGCAGAGAACTATTTCTATTTGCCGATATGCTGCCGAAAGCGAGAGGACGTTTGCAGTAGATGAGAAATACTATTTTAATTTAGAAAAAGACCTGCAACAGCAGATCAATGATTATATTCTTGACATCTATGCATGTGACGGTACGTCATCGGAAGTCCACGAGTGGTTTAAGGTCATCAATATAGCAGGCAAACCTCTGACAGCGCAGGAGCTTCGTAATACCGCCTATACAGGTACTTGGCTTTCTGATGCAAAGCTGCATTTCTCAAAGCCGACCTGTGCAGCTTATAATATGGCAAAGAATTATGTTTCGGGTTCTCCGATCAGACAGGAATATCTCGAAACCGCTATCAGATGGATCACAGCTCGTGACGGACTGGATTCGATAGAAAAATATATGGCGCTTCATCAGCATGATGATAACGCCAATCAAATATGGATATATTTCAAGCGAGTAATCGAATGGGTAGAAACCATATTTCCCGTATACCGAAAGGAAATGAAAGGTATAGAATGGGGATTGCTCTATAATACATACAAAGATGTAGAGCTTGATCCCGATGAACTTGAAGCCGCTATCACACGGCTTATGGCTGATGATGATGTTGGCAACAAGAAAGGTATTTATACCTATGTCCTTGATGGTGACGAGAGAAATCTTAGTATCAGAGTGTTTTCCGATACCCAAAAGCGTGAAGCTTATGAGCGTCAGAAAGGTATTTGTCCGATTTGTGGTAAGTATTATGAATATGTCCAGATGCACGGAGACCACATCAAACCTTGGCACACCGGTGGAAAGACCGTTCCTGAGAATTTACAGATGCTATGTCGGGATTGCAATTTGAAGAAATCGGGACAGGAATAACGAAAAATCGACATTACTTATATAAAAGTAGTGGCGATTGATTGATCTTACTATTCTATCTTTTTGAAAATTTCGNGCAANTGATTAGAACAAGACANTTTCACCTTNATAAATTCAATATCAGAATATACTAATCTAATNTTTGATTTGTTAANATATGAATTTNCAAAAAANCAGAAAAAAATCAATTTAACTNTTNACAANTGTGATGATATGGTGTATAATGTTAATTGTGGAGGGAGTGCTATGAAAAATGCTATTCTGAAATCCATATCTGCTACTAACTTCGGACCTTTCAAGGGAACGATTACTTTTGATATGGAAACGTCTGTCCCAAAGGGACAGATCATAAATAATCATACTTTCTTTGCGGGTGAAAGCCAGCAGTTCAATAAAATCGCATACATTTACGGTGCAAACGGTTCTGGCAAGTCGAATTTCTGCAAAATAATTTTACAGATTCAAAGGGCTATTATGCTTTCGCCTATCAGAGCATCAAATAATCCTCAGCTTCTTGATATGCTTCCTCTCAAGGATGAGTTAGCTGTTCAGAGAAATCATTTTAAGTTTGATGTATCTGGCAAGGGATGTGCTACATCATATTCCGTACAAATTCTAATCGAAGATGTGCTATATACCTATTCTTTTTCAATTGCCGAAAACTATGATGTTATTTCAGAGAAGCTCACGAAAAAGAAACGGCGCACTGAAACCATTTTAGAACGCACATCACCAAAATTTGAAAGTATAACGCTTAAATCAGAGTTGAAGTCTTTTGAGAATAATGTGTACGTTGTTAAAGATAATGCTCTGTGCCTGTCAATGGCTTCATTCCTTAACAATAAGCTGGCGACCCTGATAGTTACAACTATCACAAATATCCAGGTTGTTAACATGGCTGCTATGAGAGGACTTTCAAATCTAAGCGAAGAAACATTCTCTGCTGAAAAGAAAGAGGAGTATCTGAGAATACTAAAGAGTGCAGATCCTACACTTGAGGATATTCAGGTGGAATTCAACGAGAAGAAAGTTGAAAAGCACGCAATTGATTCTGAGGATCTTGAGAATCGAGCTGTTATTTTGAAAAGTGTGCGAGTAGATGTGAAATCAACACACAGCATCTATGACAAGCATAAGGCTGTTGATAGAAGCGAGTTACCTTTCTTACAAATCGAGTCAAATGGTACGATCAAACTTCTTGACATCTTGCCAACAATATTCGATGCACTTAGCACTGGGAATATTCTTATAGTTGACGAGATTGAGAATGGTCTTCACCCTACTGTCGTGAAAAAAATGATAGAGCTGTTCTATAATCCAGAAACTAATCCGCATAATGCACAACTAATCTGTACAACTCATAATATCTTGCTGATAAATGAGGCAGTACAGCGTGATGAAGTATGGCTCATGGACAAGAACGAATTCGGTGAAAGCTCAATGAAGCACATCAGTGATTTCACTGGAATAAGAAGTCACGATAAATTAGGTCAGAAAATGATAGAGGGTGCTTTCGGAGCAATNCCTAACTTCATTAAANAATACGCAATAAGGCGTTCACATGAAAAAAGATGCCCGTGTGAGGGGCATCTCTTAAGTCGGCAAAAGCATTTCATACAGAATATGATACTTTAGCCAGTGTAGCAACTACTATTATATCACATTCTCTCACGAAATGCAATAGTTTTTTTGTTGACAGAAAGTAAAAATTAAGCGTGTGATCTCTTTAAATAAATTTTAAGGAGAGTGGCTGATATGGCTACAAAAACAAAAACTGGGCAGAAAGCCTAATGTCATTAAGCTAAGAAAAGCAAAAATAGTTACAGGGAAAAGGAGAACCCTGCGACTATTTTTTGTGAACATAATGTAAATTTTAGCGAAAAGGTATTGACAAAAAGCCGAAAATGTGCGGCGAAGCCAATCAGATATATACATCTGATTGGAGGACTTTATCGTGAAGAATTATTGTAAAATCGTCAAAAAGAAGCTGAATGCACTTATTGATGGAATGGAGAAAAATGTCTCAGCTTTTGTTGTTGATCCCCAAAAGGATTTTATAAGGAAAAGCGAACTTACACTCTCTACAACAATGAAATTTATTCTTGGTATGGGAAGCAGAACTCTCGCAAAGGAACTTATGGATTTCTATGGATTTGATTCCAAAATGGTGTCTGTTTCCGCCATTGTCCAGAGAAGATCAAAGATACTTCCGTCGGCATTTCAGCATCTGTTTCGTGAATTCAGCAAAGCGTTTGAGCAGACTAATTTCTTTCATGGATACAGACTGTATGCTGTTGACGGTTCTGACGTACATATCCCTACTATTCCGGGCGATAAGGGTACTTATTATTGTGCCAATGATGATTCAAAAGGCTATAATCTTATGCATCTGAATGTACTTTATGACCTTATTAACCGCAGATATATGGACGCTGTTTTGCAGGACAGCAGAGAAGAAAATGAAAATAAAGCGCTAATAAGTATGCTTGAAAATGTTAAGCATGATTCGATTATCGTTGCTGACAGAAATTATGATTCCTATAACAATATTGCTCATCTTGAAAATAAGGGAATGAAATATGTGATCCGTATCAAATCAAATGTTGGTATCGTAAAGAAATTCAATCTGTCTCTTAATGATGAAGCTGATTTTGAAGCCAATATACTTCTTACCAGAAGAATGACTAAAGAAGTTAAAGAAAATCCTGATAAATATCGATTTCTCGCCACAAATTCTACATTTGATTTCCTGCCCAAAGGTTCAGAGGAAACCTATCCGCTTAAATTCAGAATCATAAGAATAAAAATATCTGATGATAAATACGAAACTCTTGTCACTAATCTTTGGAACAATGAATTCTCTGCCGAAGATATCAAGAAGATCTACAAACTGCGCTGGGGCATCGAAACCTCTTTCCGTGAACTTAAATATCATATCGGTCTTATTGCATTTCACTCAAAAAAGAAGGACTGCATGAAACAGGAAATTTTTGCAAGTCTTATCATGTACAACTTTTCTATGCTGATCACTGAAAATATCCTCATTGATTATGATAAGCATAATAAATACCGTTACAAAGTAAATTACGCCGTTGCTATACATATCTGCATCAATTTCTTCCGTTCTGATCACGTCAGTCCCTCAAATTTAGAAAAGCTGATAGCAAGAAATAATTGTCCTGTCAGACCTGATCGTAATGCTGACAGAAATACTCATTATCATTCCGCTATTGGCTTTAATTACAGATTATCATAATTTCTTCTCTATGTCAATATTTTTTTCAGGCAGATCTTTATTCTGTCTTTTTGTCGTATAATTTTCTTCTTTAACTTTAACAGGTATATTCTATTATTTTGACCTTTTTGATGCTATTTCCTCTTTGTTGTTTTAGCTTAATGACATTAGGCAGAAAGCCCCTGTTTCAGGTCAGTATAAACCTGTTGGTAGTAAAACGTAAGTAACTCTTGTAAAGGGTAAAACCGTTCCGCCCACTTCGAATGGTGCAACAACATTTGTACTCGTCGACAAAACTAAACATAGAAAGTGAGGAACAATAATGAAGTTCACGGAGCAACAAATCACTAAAATGGCATCCCCTATAAGTCAAACAGAAGAAGAAAAATGTAAAAATGCCATATGTATGGTGCGAGATGCTATGAAAGAATTGAACTATACAGATAATGGACAAGAAATCCGTTCTGTTTTCTCAGAAGCATATTCGTTCTCTTTGGATATGAGCAAACGTTACTCTGATGTTCGTATAAAATTACTTGTTCAAGGATCATATGCTAATAAAACTAATATTCGCTCTGAGAGTGATGTAGACGTTGCCGTGATTCTTGAATCAACGTTTCAACCCAATTTTAGACCAGGAGTTATATGTGA
>WFLZ01000143.1 GCA_009177225.1 Clostridia bacterium | reverse complement strand
CCACCAGTTCATATATATGGGTAAAATCTATCGCCGAATCTATTTTCCTCAGTATATGATCTTTCGGCACTAATTCCTCTATACAGATCATTTCATACTGNCCTCNTTCTTCTCCTTTTGTTGTCAGCATTTCCTTCACCTTCCCTTTCTTTCTATTATATCACAGATAGGCGAAAAAGCCAAGCTCTTGCTTGACTTTTTCGACAGACTGAGTCCGGTTTTTTACCGGACTTTTTTGACATAAAAACTCCCCTGAACAATACAGGGGAGTTTGTTTTTATTACTGATTGGCTTCTATAATTTTTTGTCTGAGGAGTACAAGGTCGAATGAATCAGAGCGTCCGTCGCCGTTCAAATCCATGTTTGCACCGACTGTACCTGTTGTCTGTTTGCCGACAAGCCAGCTCTGAAGTTTTACTGCGTCGGCGGTTGAGATAATTGAGTTGCNGTCTATATCTCNGGGAACGTTTCTGTTCTGANGGCGTTCGTCAATATTGAAAGTGCTTACGTCCTGGANTGCAANCTTTGATTTCTCTGCGTATGTCTGTACGGACGAACCGGATTCGCCGACAAGCAGGAAATCGGGACTTACCTTTGTATTGCTTATGAAACCGAATGCGTTGTTTCCTATAGTCGGACTTCCCGGTACAACAACTTCATAGAGTACGTTACAGTTGACAAAAGCCTTTGCACCTATGGAAGAAAGCTTACGTGAATCACCGGTCTGTAATGTGAGGTCTCTGAGGGAAGCACAGCCCGAAAATGCACTTTCGCCGATGGTTTCAGCAAATACATCTGCTTTTTCGAGGAAAAGACAGTTTGCGAAAGCAGTCTTTTTGATTTCCTTTGCACTTACATTGATTGAATTAAGATTGTTACAGCCACTGAATGCACTTATGTCAATAGTCTGAGCGTTGTCGATTGTAACAGAAGTAAGACCCGAACCTGCGAAACTGTTTGCCCCTATAGTGATAAAGTTCTTTATATCAAGATTTGTAAGGCTTGTGCAGTTCTGGAAAGCACCCTTTGGTGTAGAGATTATGCCTTTGAGTGTAACATCGCTGAGATTAGTACAGCCATAGAACATATTTTCTGTGAGGATACTTGTTTGTGCAGATGTCAGGGAAGTACAGCCGTAATACTGTTCTTTTCCGCTGAATGTCGTAGAAGTGTTTGAAGGCAGATACATCAGGCTTGAACAGTTCTTGAAAGCTGCTCCTGCAATTTCCTTTGCAACAATCGGAGCGGCAGGATAACTCTTTTTTGCGTTGACTTCAACGAGATTTGTACAGTTTTCAAATGCACTTGTACCAATAGTTGTGGCATTTGTGTCCACTCTTGTGAGCATGGTACAGTTTTTGAACATATTGTCCGTAATTACCGGACCTTCATAAACAACTGTTTCAAGTATGGGACAGTTTGTGAATATTCCTGTACCTGTTGAGAAATCCGCTACTTTTTCAGAAAGAATTATAGCGTGTGTGAGGTTCGGACAGTCGGCAAATGCAGACGCACCTACTACTACCGTACCGCCGGTCATTCCGTCGAGGTCAACTTTTGTGATACCGCTTTTCTGGAATGCTCCTGCACCGATTGTGGATATAGTTCCGCTTACATCAACGGTGAGTGAAGTACAGTTCTGGAAACACTTTGCACCGTAGTCCTCGGCTTTTATTGCATTTTCACTTGATGAAATACTTTTGAGTGCGGTACAGTTCATGAATCCGCTTTCCTCAATGATTCTGAGTGCGGGGAGATTTATATTTTCGAGGGAAGTACAGTTTGCGAAAGTTTCCTTTCCTATAATTGTAATTCCTGAGATATCGCTGTTTATTGAAGTGAGCGACGAACAGCCGGAAAACATACCTATGGAAGTTTTTTCCATATTGTCCGTTTTGATTTTTATAGTCTTTGCCTTTGTACAGTTTGCAAAAACGTACTCTCCGTATGAATCGGAAAGGAGTGTTATTTCGGTCATTGAAGAACAGCCGTTAAGGGCGTTTTTACCTACGGACGAGCATTCTCCTGCCTGAAATTTTTCCATTTTTGAGCAGTCCTTGAAAGCTGCTTCGCCGATAATATCGACTTTGGGAATTGAAACGGTGTTCAGGCTTGAACAGTTTGCAAACGCCTCCTTTTCAATTTCGGTCACGTCCATGTATACGGCTTCAAGAAGGCTCTTACAACCTTTGAATGCACCCTGTTTGATTTTTACGATATTGCCGGCGTTGTAGACAGTTTTAAGAGCGGTACAGCCTTCAAAGCAGTTTTCCGGTATTCTTGTGAGTGATGCCGGAAGGTCTGCTGAAATAAGTGACGTACAGCCGGCAAATATTCCGCCTGCAAATCCTCGTCCGATGCTTTCGTTTTCCGGTGTCCAGTCATAAAGACTGTTTGGAAGTCCGGAGAGTGTTTTAAGAGCGGTACAGCCCTGAAAAGCACCGCCGCCGAGAGAGTCAAGCACGGTGTTGAAAGTTATTGAGTCAAGAGCAGTACAGTTTCTGAAACATTCTCTGTCTGCCTGAATTGTGTTTTTTCCGAAAACGAGAGTGCTGAGACTTGTGTTGTCCTTGAATACTGACTGACCGAGTGCAACGAGATTGTCTGGCATTTTTACGGACTTGATTGAAGTACATTTTTCAAATGCACTGTCTCCGACTTTAAGTACTTCATAATCTGAAACGTCCTTGCCGTACCATTCTGCAAAGAAAGGTTCGCCGAGCGGCGTGGATTTGAAAGCGGAAGCACCCACTTCTCTTATGTATTCCGGATGTGCAAACGTAATATTTGTAAGCTTTGTTCCCGAACAGAAACTATCCGGAATAACGGGCATTTCGTTTTCAACAATAAGTGTTTTAAGACCACTGTTTTCAAATGTATTTGAATCTATGAACTTTACTGATTCGGGAATTGTTATCTCTGTAATATACTGACACTTGCTGAAAGCCTTTTTACCTATGTACTCGATACCGTCAAGGTCAATTGTTTTAAGGTAAGAGCCGGCAAAAGCACTGTCGCCTATAACGGTCGCCGTATCGCCGGTAATTTCTCCCTTGAGGGTGGTTTCGACATAGTTCTTGACTTCTTCCGGAACAGTAATTATATCGTCCAGTTTAATATCAAGATTTGTTTCTTTCGGCTTTGTGATACCTATGCGGTATTCAGTAAGATTTGTAACAGTTTTTTTGTTTTCCATTGAAGTTACAACAATCTTATATATTGAATAGGTATTGCCGTTTTCAGCTTCCCATGAAGTATGGTCAACACTTTTATTGTTTTCGTCCTTGATTGAAACTTTTACCTGACTTACTTTAGTAGTATAAACAGAAGTATCTGCATAGGGATAGTTGTAACTGTCCTCATATATACCACCTGCGGTATCTGCTGCATAAGCAACAATAGCTGAATTACTGTCGTTCCTGCTGAAAGGAACACCATTCATAACAGCCATGCTTCCTGCAACACACATAATTGCCGCCAAAGCCGAAACTATTTTTTTCATAATCTTCCACCTTTCCTGAACAGATATGATTTTATTTGATTATATAGGTTTATATGTTTACCGAAAATAATTATAACATGAATCTGTAAAAAAATCAATGCTTTACTTAGTTTTTTATCGATATGAACAAACTTTCTGTATAATTTTTGTTAATAATATCAAAAATAACTTGTTTACAGTTTCCATTCGTCACAGAGTTTGTTGAGAGCATCGGTAAGCTGTCGCATATCTGCGTTTGTACGTCCTGACGAATTATGAATAAGACGTGAAAGTCTTTCCGAAGCCATAACGAGATTATTATAACAGATGTTTTCATTTGCGTGCTGTGATTTTTTGGGAACGGGACGGGGTTCTGCATCAACAGTTACAACGCCGTCCATTATGTCAAATTCCGCACCGCTGTAGGGGACGTAAACGTCTGCACCGAGTTCGTCACGGAGTTTTTGTGCGAAATTTTCGGAGGACGAAGAATCACCGTGATTTATAAAAAACTTTCTTACTCCTGATATTGACTTTGCCCATTTCATAAGACCGTCTGAATCTGCGTGACCGCTTACTCCCGGCAACTGCTGTATTCTTGCAGCAACCGTTACGGTTTCACCGAAAAGCTTTACTTTCCTTGCACCGTCCACAAGACTTCTGCCGAGAGTGTTGACAGCCTGATAACCGACGAAAAGTATAGTATTTTCGGGTTTCCAGAGATTGTGTTTGAGATGATGTTTTATACGTCCTGCCTCACACATTCCGCTTGCCGAAATAATTACTTTTGGTCGTAAATCATTGTTTATCGCACGGGAGTCATCACTTGTAAGGGTACGTATAAGACCGTTGAAAGTTATCGGATTTATTCCACGTCTGACAAAAGAAAGAGCTTCTTCGTCGTAACAGCTTTCACGGTTGTTAATGAAAATATCGGTTGCTTCGTTTGCAAGCGGACTGTCCATGTATACCGGAAAATCGTCGTGACCTTTTATCAGATTATCGGATTTTATCTGACGTATGAAATAGAGCATTTCCTGTGTCCTTCCGACTGCAAAGGACGGTATAATAACACTTCCGCCACGGTCAAAAGTCTGCTGAAGAACGTCCGCAAGTGCCGTGACATAATCTGTCGGACGGTCGTGAATACGGTTTCCGTAAGTTGATTCCATTATAACATAATCAGCGTTTTCTATATACTGAGGGTCACGTATAAGAGGTTGATTTATGTTGCCTATGTCTCCGGAAAATACTATTTTTCGGGTTGTATCGTTTTCTGTAAGGTTTATTACAACACTCGACGAACCTAAAAGATGACCTGCATCACGGAATAATACTGTAATTCCGTCACATACTTCAACAGGTGTTTCATAGGGGTGCGAGACAAAGAGTTCAGACGCACCTATAGCTTCATTCATGGTGTAGAGCGGTTCATATTCCTCGTCACCCCGACGGCGTGCCTTGCGGTTTTTCCATTCTGCTTCAAACTCCTGAATGTGCGCACTGTCACGGAGCATAACGGAACACAGATTGGCAGTTGCCTTTGTTGAGTGAATTTCACCGCTGAATCCTCCGGCGTAGAGCAGGGGAAGCATACCTGAATGGTCTATATGTGCATGAGTAAGAAGTACAAAGTCTATTTCAGACGGAGCAACGGGTATCTGGGCATTTTCAAAATAATCCTCACCCTGTTCCATGCCGAAATCCACAAGGAATTTTTTACCGCACGCTTCAATATATGTACAGCTTCCTGTTACTTCATGGTTAGCACCGATAAACATCATTTTCATAAAAAATACCTCCTTATTTTATGATATATCAATTATAACATATTATTTGTCTTATGTCTATATATTTTGTTTATTTTTATTATAATTCTGCTTTGGTTATAATATTATTTTTTTTAAAATCTATTGATTTTTATAAAAATATGTGATATAATGATATAGTAATTTATGGAGATGTATCGAAGTGGTCATAACGAGAACGACTCGAAATCGNTTGAGCGGTAACACNCTCCGTGGGTTCGAATCCCACCATCTCNGCCANATTAACGCCCCTTTGCATGAAGTAAAGGGGCTGTTTGATTATTTACGGAAAGGAGCAGGATAATCTTGCGTTCAAAAGGTACTAAAACTATNGCCGAAAACAGAAAGGCNCGTCACGANTATTTTGTACTCGAAACTTANGAGNCAGGTATANAACTTGTCGGANCANAAGTAAAATCCATAAGAAACGGTGGTGTTAACCTTAAAGACAGTTGGTGTTCCGTTGACAAAGNAGAGCTTTTTATAAAAGGTATGCACATTTCACCATATGAAAAAGGTAATATATTTANCCGTGACCCCATGCGTGTACGCCGTCTGCTTATGCACAAAAAGGAAATAAACAAGCTTTATGGTACAGTTNAACAGGACGGTCTTTCACTTATTCCGCTGAGTATCTATTTCAAGGATTCAAAAGTAAAAATACAGTTAGGTCTTTGCAAAGGTAAAAAACTTTATGACAAGCGTGCTGATGCTGCCAAGCGTGACGCTAAACGTGAGATTGACAGGAATATAAAAATCCGCAATCAGTAAAGGCGGTGAATTATGTCAGCCTATCAGGTCTATTTGAATGACGAACAGAAAAATTATATTATTAAGTATATGCGTGATAAGCGTGAAATGAATATTATAATTATGGGGATTTCGTTTGTCTTTGCAGTTGTCTGTACAGTGATTTTTTTAGTATGTGCTTATAATATAGGGATTAGTAATGCGATAGATACTTTAGAAGAACTTTTATATTATTATTTATTTGCCCTGATAAGTTTTTTTGAAAAGTTTATAAGAGGATTCGGAAAGACTTTCGGTCACAGGTGCGACATTCAGTGTATTCAGAAAGACCTGTACACGCTTGACTATGGTGATTTCGGCTACCGTGAAAAAGATACGGGAAAACACCCGTATTACATTTGCGACAACAGGGGAGGAACTTATATATGTCCCCGATTTCTCGATTACCGGAATGCCGACACCGGAAGTAAATTTCTGTATATAAAGCTCGAAAACGGCAGGGGTTACGCTATCGCCGGCGACTGAATAAATCTGGAGGTGGTTTGATGTCGGAATATCAGGTTTATTTATATGAAGAACAGAAACAGTTTCTGTTGAAATATATTCGTGAAAGACGTTCCGATGAAATTAAGTCTCTTTTTATAATTGCTTTAATTTTTATATATAAGTTCCTGCTTCTGAAAAGTGCTGTCTCAATGGAATATTCATTTGAAATAAAATGTGCAATTGTATACCACAGTGTAATTATAGTGATAAGTGGTTTTGCTTTTATTACGATTTTTATAGGCGGTTTCGGCAAAACTTTCGGTTTCAGGTGTGATAAAAAGTGCATAGAAAATGAATGGTATACAATTACTTGCGGAAAGTTCGTCTACCGTGACAAAAATCCACGCAACAANCCTCCTTATTATATAANTGACTAAATTGTATAATAAGTATATNTNCNCCCGTTTTACTNACTGGCGTTATGCAACCGAAGATACTATGTTTATCTATATAAAACTCGAAAATAGTCGGAATTATGCCATAGTCGACAAATAAATCCAGAGGTGATTTTATGTCAGAATATCAGGTTTATTTATATGAAGAACAGAAACAGCTTTTGTTAAAATATATACGTGAAAGACGTTCAAATGATATTATACTTCTTTTCTCAACGGCTATAATTTTTTCAGTTCTGTTTATGTTAGTGAGAGTTGATGTGTTAATGACAGGTGCGTTTGAAATGAACGAGATGAATGCAGAATGTATTTTATGTATGGTGGTGAGTGGTGCAATTTTTGTAAAAACGTTTATAAATAATTTCGGCAAAACTTTTGGTTTTGGCTGTGACAAAAAGTGCATAGAAAATGACTGGTACACGATTACTTGCGGAAAGTTCGTCTACCGTGACAAAAACCCTCACAATAAACACCCTTATTATATAAGTGACAAATCGTATAATAAGTATATATGCCCACGTTTTCTTGACTGGCGTAATGCAACTGAAGATACTATGTTCATTTATATAAAACTTGACAACGGCAGAGGTTACGCTATCGTCAACGACTGAATAAATCAGGAGGTGATTTTATGTCGCAGTATCAGGTTTATTTAAATGACGAACAGAAAAATTATCTGCTTAAATATATGCGTAAAAGGCGTTATGTGAGTATGATGATTATGATTATTTCATTTGTTCTGATATTGGCAAGTCTCTGGCTTTACAATAATGATATATTACTTTTAAATAAATTTAAAGGTGCTGTAATTTCCTTTTTCCTTATATTTCTTATGAGTTTCAAAGTTCGTAATGAAGTACGGTTAGGAAATATAGCGTGGATATGTCTTTTAGTTTTATTTGTAGTGATGAATATTTCTTTATTGGGTTATGAGTCGTTCAGCCATGATACTAATGTATTTCTGGACAAAACAGAATTTTATATAAGTTTTATAGCTTTAACTGAAATCTTTATAACTGAGTTTATAAGGGGGGCGGAAAGACTTTCGGTCACAGGTGCGATATTCAGTGTATTCAAAAAGACCTGTACACGCTTGAATATGGGGATTTCGGCTACCGTGAAAAAGATACCAAAAAACACCCTTATTATATATGTGACAATAAGGGCAGTATCTATATATGTACCCGATTCCTCGACTACCGCAATGCCGACACAGGAAGTAAATTTCTGTATATAAAACTCGAAAACGGTCGGAATTATACTATTCTCGACAATTAAGTGGATTTTAAAAAAATTATTTGGTTGGTGATTGATATGAATTTTTTAATTGAATATCTGAAAAATCCGAGAAGAATCGGGGCAGTTGCACCAAGTGGAAACGCTCTTGTAAGGAAAATGATGAAACCGATTGATTTCAAATCGGCTGATGTATAGGATAATAATTTTATGGATTCTTTTAATCCGAAAAGGGAATTATATTATTATCCACACATAGAAATAAAAGTAAATCAGAACGGCGTTTTTGTTGGTCTGTATATCGGTAATTACAATAAAGAAAATCTTTTGAATATGAAACAGAACTGGATTGAAATTGACAGTATACTGACCCAATTGAAAAATCAGGGCTATTTCTGGGAATGTGACAATGCAAGTGAATATTATTTTTCATGGATTGTCGACCTGTCTCATGAATCGATTCTGTTAATATTACTTCGTTCGCCAATTTGTAACCGTTTTTTTTCGGATTCGTATTGACTTTTCTGAAATTATAGGTTATAATATTAAAGTACTATACTTCATTGCTGTCAGTGGGGGCGTAAAGGTTTCGACGGGGGTCTTGAAGTGTGATAAGCGAGCGGAGCGGGTATAATCTCCTTAAACTGTGCCACGTTTAAATATAAACGCTAGAAGAAATATTACAGTTACTAGAAATAGTGCACTGGTAGCTGCTTAAGTCAGCTACTGTCCGGTGATAGAGTACCACGGCTTTCATTCGGGCATCGATTAGTGGTGAACGATTCTCCGGTGTGTCCGTACCGCTGAATTGTATTCGGACTACTCTGCGTTTCAGCCCGCTTACCGGCGGTCTCTCAGGGGAACTCTAATAGGTAATATACGCTCGTAGAAAGTTGCATGAATGGACTTTCGGACAGGGGTTCAATTCCCCTCGCCTCCACCAATCGTAAATGCGTACTCGGAAGAGTTGCGAAAAGTCCTATATACCGTAAAATAGCGGTATATGGGACTTCTTTTTTTGTGAAAAGTTTGCGTATTCAGAACGCTCTGAGTGCTTTTCAAGGTCTATTGATGATAGTAATTTTCAGAATCGTCTTATAGGAAAATATTCGGGGATTCGGGCGGTTTAGATTTAGTTGCTAAAAATAATATTTTAAATTTAAATATGTTTTAAAATATAAAACTTTATTATTAATCTGCTGATTTATTTGTTGAAATAAAACAAGTTTTAATATAATTATTTGTAAAGTTTTACAAAAATAGAGCGGTTTAAACAAAAAGGTTGACAAATCATAACGATTATTGTATAATAAAAACATATTATGGTAATTTTTGTAACATAAAGTGAATTNTTGGAGGTAAATATTATGAAAGTTGAGGAACGTAAAATATTGGATTTTCTAGAAGGAAATAATAAAACTTATGTCATTCCCCCTTTTCAGAGAAATTATTCATGGGATGAAAAACAGTGCAGAACATTGTTCAATGATATATGTAGTCTCTATGAAAAACAGAACGAATTACAAACAGAAATAAAAAAAGCAAGTTCAAAGTATGTACGTGATGCACTTAAAGGAGAATCAGAAAATTGTATTCATTATCTTGGTACTATTATTTGGTATGAAGGTGAAAACAACGACTCATCGTACAGGGAATGTATNTTGGTTGACNGTCAGCAGCGTTTAACTTCTGTTCTTCTTTTGCTTTGTGCAATCCGTGATANTATATCTGATGAAANTAAAAAGAATNGTATNACTGAGGATTATCTTAANNATAAAAATCGCAACAACGGCTACAGTGTAAGATTAAAACAGACAGAATATGATGATGAATGTTTTCGTAACATTGTAGAGGGATTGAAATTAAATAATGNAGAAAGCAATGTTAAGAAAAGATATGACACATTCAAGGAACTTCTTAAAGAAAAAGAGAGTGAAATTCCTCCAGAAGATATTCTGGAAATGCTGAATTATGTTAAAATCGTTAGTATTAATCTGGAGAAGATGAGTCTGGAATGGATTCAGACTGTTTTTGAAAAAATAAATTCAACAGGTAAACCTTTATCTGCTGCTGATTTAATCCGAAATTATCTTCTTATCGCTAATGATAATAGAGAACAGACCAGACTTTATAAAGATTATTGGCTCAAAATAGAAAAAAAAGTCGGAACTGAAAATATTCTGAAATTCATTGTAATTTATCTTGTTATCTGTACTTGCAAGGCTGACGATATTTCAGAAACAACGTTATACAGTCAATTTAAAGATTATTTTAATAATGAGATTAACAATACGTCTGATGACGACGACAAAAGAGAAGAAATTAGAGAAAAAATTATGACAGATATGCTCGCACTTTCTGAATATTATGAATGGTTATGTTTTGATAGGTGTGATAATGAAAAAATAAAAAGAAACATAAAATACATAAAGAAACTTGAAGCAACAAATTTTTATTCTGTTTGTGTTTATTGTTTGTCAAAATTATCAAAAGAAAATGAAAATGAAATGGAGAAAATTTTTGATTTATTTACGGATTTTCTCATAAGATACAGAATAGTTTCCCCCTCCAGCGGCGGAGGTGCTTTGAATTCTGTTATTTCTGACCTTTTGAGAGGATTTACAGCAGATGAAAACAGTAAAGATTATATTCCACTTAAATATGATAGTATATTGTATAAACTCTCAAATAGCAGAACTCCTAATGGGCGTTTTCCAACCGATGAAGAATTCAAGGCAAAGCTTATACAGTCTGAGAACTATAAATTCCGTTTAATATTGCTTTTGAGAATAGAAGATGTTAAAAAGCCTAATGATTTTACCATAAATATAGATGAAGCATCTGTTGAACATCTCTTGCCGCAAAGTGTTGTTGATGGTAAGAAAAGAAATGCTCAGCTGNGGAGAAAATATCTTGGNGAAGNNAAACAAGTANAGCGTTTANGTAACGANTATATGCATTGTATCNGAAATCTTNCACTNCNTCCTANAAAAGTCAATTCTTCTATCAGTAATAGTATATGGTCTGAAAAAATTCAGGCATTGAAAGAATACAGTAATATTTCAACTACAAATGGAATCGCTGATGATTATCCGGAATGGAAAGAAGATAATATAAAAGAACGTAATAAACGTATGGCACAGATTGCGTGCGAGAGTATCACTTCCCCTTTAAAAAGAGATATTCCTTATCAGCCATATGAGGATTTTGTATCTTTATCAGATTTAGAAAATGTAACCAGCAAAAAAATTGATTCATTAATGTACAATAATGAAGAGGTAGATATAACTGGTTCATCACAAGGAGTTTCATGGAAAGATTTTTTAAAGGCTGTCTGTAAGACGGCTTACGAAGTTGACGCTGTTAAATTCAATGGAGCATATCAAGGGAATAAGTTTAACAGAAAACAGAGTACGCCTTTAATTTCCAAAGAGAAAATAAATGAAAAATATGAATTAGTTGACAATATCGATTTTTATGTGTTAAGTAATGGTTTGAATGCTAATAATGCTTTCAAATATGCAAAGCATATTATCGAAGCATGCGGATTAAATTCAGATGACTTTAAAGTGAAATATAAAACCGATTCTGATGATGAGTAATAATGAATACTTCCTGCAAATTATTGATTATCAGTATAAAATATAGCTATACTTAAATTTGCAAATATTAAAAGTACACAAAATCAAAGAGATGCAGAAAAGCTGTATACCATAAAATAGTGGTATACAGTTTTTTTGAAAAAGTTTGCGTATTCAGCACGCTCTAAGTACTTTTCAAAGGATATTGACGAAAGTAATTTTCAGAATCGTCTTGTCAAAAAATATTCGGGGATTCGGACGTTTGATTAAAGATTTACACAAAACAGTAAATGACCTGCAATGTATTGTGATATGTAGTAAAATAGATGAGTCGGCAAGTTAAGATTGAGCGAATAGAGTGTAAGGATATTAGTCCTGTTCAGAGGTTCGGA
>WFLZ01000063.1 GCA_009177225.1 Clostridia bacterium | reverse complement strand
ATTCTTGCAGACAATAACCTTACATATTGAAAGAGCTAGTTTTTCTATATTTTTATTCATAAAGAATACCTNATANANNNAATATNATATTCAANTANATTNATNNTANCATATTNTTNTATTAACNNNAAGTGAAANANGAACTAANAACACTCTTTNTTTTTGNAAGTTATACNCAAAAANGCAAAGAGTGTTGTATAAAATATTAATTATCTCTGATTACTAAATTTATTAAATGCGGCGAGACATGACAAACGACATGATAGTCAGTATCAGGAAAACAACTGTCAGCACACAGCACACAATGAACGCAATAACTGAAAATACTGTTATTTTTCCCTCTGTAATCTGCATATCGGCAAACATCGACTTTTCAACGCCGACATTTGAAAGGTCGTCCACAGCTTCATTGTAATACTGTTCATATTCGTCCATACTGCTCGGATAGCTGAGTTTACCGTCGAACTTGATATTAACAACTGGTTCAGAAGCGTTTTCATCCGTAAAATAATCAAACCACTTATCTGCGGCTTTGTCAAGTTCTGAGATAAGGTCTTTGTCTGACGTTGAAATAACTGTAAAGAAATCAATATCATCAAGATTGCTTACAATATAATAATTAGTTTCCTTTTTGCGTATAGTCATACCATACTTTTTAGTAGTTTCCTCATAAGTTGCAAAAGGTCCATACACAAAATCTATTTCACCGCTTATCATGGCATAAGGGTCAGAAAAATCAACCTGCTTTGAACTGTTGAAATCAATTTCATTGCCTTTTATGTAGCGTTTTGTATCGTCAAGAAAAGCCAGCGAAAAAACCAGTGCCAGACAAGTCAAAGCGAGAAACCATATTTTTTTAGACATTCTCATATAAACACCTCCATTAAAAAACCGCAGGATAAACCTGCGGTTTAAAAAATTACTTAATCATCTTTGCAACTTCGTCAGCAAGGTTATCTTCTTTCTTTTCAACGCCTTCGCCACGCTCGTAACGGATAACGTCAACAACCTTTATTGAACCGCCAAGCTTCTTAGCCTCTGCGTCAACATAACCCTGAACTGAAAGCTTGTCGTCCTTGACGAAAGCCTGTTCAAGAAGACAGTTTTCACTGTAGTACTTGCCAATCTTGCCCTCAACAATCTTAGCACGAACCTGTTCAGGCTTGCTTGCCATTTTCGGGTCTTCTGCCATCTGAGCAAGCATAATTTCTCTTTCCTTGTCAAGAGTATCAGCCGGAACCTGTTCACGACAGAGATAAGGAGCATTAAGAGCAGCAGACTGCATTGCAACGTCCTTACCTATAGCGGAAACCTGTTCAGTAGAAAGTTCTGTATCAAGCTTAACCATAACGCCGATGCTACCACCGTTGTGGATATAGGAAGCAAGAACGCCTTCAAGTCTTGTGAAACGACGGATAACGATATTTTCTCTGATTTTCATACCAGCGAGTTCTGTAAGAGCCTCACCAACTGTACCAGTACCACCGCTGATTGTTTCAGCCTTAAGAGCCTCAACGTCAGCAGGATTTTTTTCAATGATAGTGTTAGCAACAGCATTTACGAAATTTCTGATATCATCTGTATTAGCAGCAAAATCAGTTTCTGTGTTTACTTCGAGGAGAACACCTACATTGCCGTTTACAACAGCAGCAACAACACCCTCAGCAGCAGCTCTGTCTGCTTTCTTAGCCTGTGTAGCAAGTCCCTTTTCTCTGAGGAACTCAATAGCCTTATCCATATCGCCCTCATTTGCTTCGAGAGCCTTCTTACAGTCCATCATTCCAACGCCTGTGGACTTCATGAGTGCCTTAATATCAGAAACAGAAATTTTTCCCATTTTAATTACCTCCTGTAATTTATTTTATTGTGAAAAACCCGAATAATTAAATTCGGGTTTAAATTTTTCTGAAAAATTATTCAGCGTCAGAAACTTCCTCTGCGGGAGTTTCCTGAACTTCTTCTGCACTGTTGTCATCGCCCTGTCTGCCTTCAATAACAGCGTTAGCGATTGTACCAGCAATAAGCTTAACTGCTCTGATAGCGTCGTCGTTACCAGGGATTACATAGTCAACTTCGTCAGGGTCGCAGTTTGTATCTACGATAGCAACAATCGGAATATTGAGTTTCTTAGCTTCAGCTACAGCAATCTTTTCTTTTCTTGGGTCAACGATAAAGAGAGCTGCGGGGAGCTTCTTCATGTTCTTGATACCGCCGAGGAACTTTTCAAGCTTCTCAATTTCGAGATTATGCTTAACAACTTCTTTCTTGGGGAGAAGTGCAAAAGTACCGTCTTCTTCCATAGTATGAAGCTGTTCAAGTCTCTTGATTCTTGTCTGGATTGTCTTGAAGTTTGTGAGCATACCGCCGAGCCATCTTGCGTTTACATAGTGCGCACCAGCTCTTGTAGCTTCTTCTCTTACAGAATCGCCTGCCTGCTTCTTTGTACCTACAAAGAGAACCTCGCCGCCCTCTGCTGAGAGGTCACGAACGAACATATAAGCTTCTTCAAGCTTCTTTACAGTTTTCTGAAGGTCGATAATGTAGATTCCGTTTCTTTCTGTGAAAATGTACGGAGCCATTTTCGGATTCCATCTTCTTGTCTGATGACCAAAGTGAACACCAGCTTCAAGAAGCTGTTTCATTGATACTACTCCCATTGTGTAGTCCTCCTTAAAAATTGGTTGAAATTAATCCTCCACCGGACTTGACTCACGGACAACATTCACATGAATGCACCAACCCGTAAAAGCACCGATGTGCGAATTGCCTTAATATTATACCATTTTCTTCAAAAAAAATCAAGAGTTATTTTTACAGCATTTTTCACGAACTTTCAGACGAGATTTTCCGAATATTTGTGATATGTGTTGCTTTTGAATGTTTTATAAGTACGACATCATTTCCGACAACTTTTATTTCACTGCATGGTATAACAACATCGTCCTCTCTGCCGAGAAATCCGAAAAAACGTTCCCTGCCATAAATAACAAGGGACTGAACCGACGATTTTTCAAGATTCATTTCAGCGTCGTCTATATACCCTAGCCTTTCGCCTGTTGTTATGTCAATTACTTCCTTTCTGCGTAAATCCTCAAGCCTGCAAATCATAAAAAAACCTCCGCTTTATAATACTTGATATAAGTATATGCGGAGGGACAACTATTTAATTAGATTTATTTCTTTTTCTTTGACAAAACTGTTGTCGCAACAGCAAGGGCTGCTGCAATAACACCTACTATAATAAGAGCCTTTGCCGGAAAATTATCACCTGTAAGAGGTGCATTTTCTGCTATAATCATAAGTTCATACATTTTTATTCCCTCCGTGTTTACTATTTAATTCATACTCTATGATATAGTTTACCATAAATATTCATTTTTGTCAACATTTCAACTGTAAAAAAATATTAAAATCAGAAGTTTCCCAAAATACAAAATTACCTGCTCAAAAACAAAACCGTTGGCTATGAGGCAGACGTGAACAGGGACAGCAGAATTGATGTTTTTGATATATTCGCTATGAGAACACAATTAATATTTAAAGGAAAATTTTATGAAAGCGATAATTTGTCATATGACGAGATACCTGCAATAACAAAAGGTGACATTCTTTAAACGGAATGTCACCTTGTTTTATTATATTCTGATAATTCATCAGGCTGAATAAGAAGTCCGAGTTTTCCGGCAGTTTCAAGCAGAACCATATTTCCTCTGTTCATAGTTCCCCATGTATTACAGGTGTTTATAACTGCGGAACATTTTTTCATTATTTCAACAGCCTTTTTTACAGTGGAATCGCTTATGGGTTCAAAAACCTTTTCCGTGACCGTTTCCACAGCAAGTGCCGACAATACCGGATATTCAATATCATTTTCATGAATTACACCTGCTGAAAAAGGTATACCCATACGCTGTAAACGACGATAAATAGGTATACCGTCACCGCCTCCCGATATGACAAATATCTCCGGATTTCCCTGCGAACGTTCCAGTTCTGCCGAACAGTAATAATTACTGAAACTTTTATTGTCTATATTATAAAGACTGCTGATATAGTCACCAGAAAAAATTTCTTCCGGTGTGCCGATTTTTTCTGCCCTGCCATTGTTTATACACATAATTCTGTCTGAAACTTTCTGTGCCAAATCCAACTCATGAAGTGACATAATAACAGCAAGATTTTTTTCTTTAA
The DNA here is from genome assembly GCA_009177225.1 of Clostridia bacterium. Classification (GTDB taxonomy): domain Bacteria; phylum Bacillota; class Clostridia; order Oscillospirales; family Ruminococcaceae; genus Ruminococcus. The sequence goes on along the minus strand of WFLZ01000063.1, from coordinate 19,461 downwards.
CAAGCTTTTTAAGTATATTAAGAAGTTCAAGTTTATGGTGTATGTCCAGAAAAGAAGTAGGCTCGTCAAGGACAAGTATTTCCGGCTCCTGACAAATCGCCCTTGCAAGCATTACACGCTGTCTCTGTCCGTCGCTTATACAGCCGAAATCCGTGTTTTTTAAAGACTTTACACCGACAAGTTCCATTGCTTCATCAACTTTTTCCATATCGTTCCGTGAAAGAATACCCAGTCTGTTAGTATAGGGATAACGTCCCGATTCAACAACATCTCCACACGTCATGAGTTCCGGCTCAATGCGTTCAGTCATTACTGCCGACATACTTCTTGAAATCTCCTTACCGCTCATCTCTCCGATGTTTTTTCCGTTTATGAAAACCGCTCCGGAAATTGTTTGAATTTGCAGAAGTATGCTTTTCAGTATGGTGGATTTTCCCGAACCGTTAGAACCTATAAGAGTGAGTATCTCACCGTGACGCACATGAAAGTCAATATCGCCGACTACTATTTTTTTCCCGTACCCTACAGAAAGATTTTCTGCACTGATTACATTTTCCTTCATCTTTCAGACACTCCTCCGGTGTTTTTTCAGCATTATCCACATAACAACAGGTGTGCCGAATACTGCCGTAACCGAACTTATACTAAGCTCTACAGGTGAAAAGAGCGTCCTTGCGATTAAGTCGCACAAAAGACAGAAAACCGCTCCACCAAGAAAAGACGCAGGAATTACAATTACAGGCTTCGCCGTTCCGAAAAGACTTTTTACCAAATGCGGTACTGCTATTCCCACGAATGAAACAGGTCCGGCAAAAGCAGTTACGCAGGCAGACAGCAGACTTGACAACAAAATCAGTTCAGCACGAAAAAGCTTTATATTCACACCCATGTTTATAGCGTATCCCTCTCCCATCTGATACGCTCCCATAGGTTTCGACAGTAGAAACGCCCACACAAGTGCAACAGCAGATATAACGGCAATTACTTTTATGTCATTCCAGTCTGTTCCCGAAAAAGTCCCCATAGACCAGTTATGCAGCTTAACAATATTTGAATCGTCCGCAAAAGTCACAATAATGTCGGTCACAGCGGAACATATATAACCAATCATCACACCGCTTATTATAAGAACCGACATTTTTCTGACTCTGCCCGAAATCATCAGAATAAATCCCATTGAAATCATTGAACCGACAAACGCCGAAATTACAAGTGATACCGAGCTTAAAACTATTCCCCTGCCAAGAAAAAATATCATNNCTATTGCTGACGCAAGTNTTGCNCCGGAGGAAATTCCGAGTATGAAAGNTCCGGNAATGGGATTTGAAAAAAACGTCTGCAACAGAAAACCAGATACCGACAATGCTCCGCCAAGAATANGAGCCGCCGTAATTCTCGGAAGTCTTATCCGGAAAATTATATTATTTCCGGAAATATCACTGCTGTTTCCGGAAAGTATATCAATAACTTCACTAAGTGAAAACCTGACACTTCCAGATATCAGACTTACAAAAAACAGCATACAAAGTGCAGACAGCAGAACAGTAAAACCTATAAAATAACGTGATTTTTTATTCATATGCCCTCCGTTCAGCTTAGTCTGTACAGAAATTCAAGCTGTGTTTCGTCATCTGCCTGACCCGTGACTATCATATGAATGTCATGTATCATTTCGGACACTCCTGTTGTCTGCTGAAACGTATTTTTTTCAGTACACCACACATTATTATTCTTTACNGCTTTNANATCCGCNAGCAGTTCATTTTTTTCAGTAAGCTGTGAAATATTTTGAAGTTCTCCGTCAATCGTACTGTTATAAATTATACAGTCCGCATCTTTTGCTTTTTTATAGAACGATTCCATTTCCATATTCATTGTTGAAAGGGCGTTTTCTTCGGTATTCAAATCGTCAACCGTAAAAATATAACGACCTCCTGCAAGTTCTATCATTTTTGAGATATAGTCCCCTGATTTGCGTACATTTGCATATCCGTTTGTAGTTATATAGAAAAACACAACGGTCTGCCGTTCGTTTTCGGGAATATCAGTATTCGCAGACACTTCTCCGAAAAGTTTCATTTTCTCACTGAAAAACTCCTCTGCCTCTTTTTCACGTCCCGTAATAAGACCATAGAGTTTTATCCACTCCAGCCGTCCGAGAGGGTGCGTCTCATAGCTTGAACGCTCAACCATTACAGGTATACCGAGACTTTCAAGCTGTTCCTTTGTTTCAGGACTGTGATAAATCATAGTCGATTCAAGAGCAAGTCCGCACCCCTCCGAAAGTACCGTTTCGTAGTCGGGGGCGTTGTATTTTCCGACATATTTCATATTTCCGCTTTCCATGGCATTCTGTACAGCAGACAAACTCCAGTCACTGAGTTTGGTGGAAGTCATTTTCACCTCGTCAAGCATATTGATGCCGTCGAAAAGGTCAACAGCCGACGATGCAGCAGCGTATATATTTTCTACAGGCTGATGCAGTACAGGGATATCAATGCTTTCCGGTTCGGGAACTCCTTCCGGCAAAAGAAGAAATTTCTGACCGTCGGCTATATTGATTTCATAGCTCCCGTCGTCAAGACAGTATACCGAAAACTGTTCCGCATATTCAAGATTAATCTGAGTTTCTGAACGGACAGTCTGCGGAAATTCTGACTTTTTCTCACCGCACGAACAAAGTGATATGATAACAGCAATCACGATAATTTTTATTTTCTTCATAATTATTTTACAATCGTTGACGAATCAAAATAAAGTGTGTATTCTATTTCATGTGGAGTACTCATTGCAGTGGTATCCGCCGAAACAGGCACTTTTCTGTCAAAAACAGTCACAGGTATTTCAAAAACAGAATTATCATCATCAGTCGGTACAGGCAGATATTTTTCACCGTCAACAACCATATAATCATAATTACTGCTGTTCCAGATTATTCTTGCTGTTACTTTGCTGTCCTCGACAGTAAGTTGTGTATGAGGGTATACGCTTGCTTTTCCCGAACCTCCCTCGAGTGATACCTCGACTGTATACTCTCCGTCAGTAAGTCCCAGCGATTCAACGGTATTTCCCAAACCGTTCACAAATGCGTCAGTCGGCAGAGAATCCGCACGGAAAAGTATTGTGCGGTCGTACCACGTTTCTTTTTTCGTACTGAAAGCCGTGCAATCAATTCCCATGTCAAGAGCTTCAACAGGTACTGTAAACTTATGAACGCCGTTATCTTCAACAAAAGGTATATACTCACTTTCGTTAGCAGATTCAGCCTGTTCGCCTGTTCCCATGAAAAGCCACTTGTAACCAGTTCCGCTCATTGTCATGACCGCAGACATCTCGCCGTCCTGCACAGTGAGTTCACATTCTGTGATTTTGAACATTGAAGAACTTGAATTTACTTCAACTGAATAAANACCGTCTTTTATCTNACTTCCNTAAACAGCTGACATTCNNTCCTCTACTACTTCAACCGGTGCAACNGTTCCTTTTTGTGAATCAGACTTGCTTTCAGATGTTTCATTTTCNNCAACTGANTTNTCCGAAACTGTAGAATCTGACGATATATCTTTATTTCCCGAACACGATACAAATGCTGTTGTGAATACACACAGCATACATAATATTAAAATCTTTTTCATAATTACCTCACATCAAAACAGCGGAAGGAATTTCCCCTCCGCTGATATTTTTTATTTTATTGAATCAACAGCGGTCTGTGTATGTTCAACATAAATCTGTCTTATAGTCTCGTTCTCGCCGAGACCTCTAAGCAGACACTCTACTTCATATCCTGCCGACTCAAAAACAGACTTCCATGAATCCTCGTCGTCACCTGCCATGTCATTATTTGCATGGTCTCCGCAGACTACCATAAGCGGTTCAAGAATAACCCTCTCGTATTCGCCCTCCTGTACCTTTGCAAGTATAGTGTNAAGCGACGGCTCTGCCTCGACTGTGCCTATAANATAATTTTCATATCCGTCTGTTGAAAGCAAATCCTGCATTNTCTGATAAACGCTGTTTGACTGTGCTTCTGTACCGTGACCCATNAAACATATTGCTGTTTTGCCGTCGTCATATTCTGAAGTCCATTCGACAATAGCCTGCTNAACACGCTTGAAATCGTCGTCACTCGTAAGCAGAGGTTCACCGAAAACCACATTTTCGAAAGCATCTGAATACTGTGCCACCTCATCAACAATATCATTGTATTCAAGACCATTCATAAGATGTGTGGGCTGTACGACAAGATTTTTAACTTCATTCGCAACAGCTCTGTCAAGCGATGCCTTTACATCGTCGATAAGAATGCCGTCACGTCTCTGAACATGGTCAATAATTATGTTTGCGGTAAAACCACGTCTTACAGCATACTCAGGGAACGCTGCTTCAAGTGAATCTTCTATTGCTCCGATTGTAAGACGACGACTGTCGTTGAAACTTGTTCCGAAACTTATGACAAGCAATTCATTGTCGCCGATTTCGTCCTGATTTCTTACATTATCAAGTGACGCATCACCCGTGTCATAATTTTCTTCATCATCTTCCACTTCTTCAGGTTCTTCCTCAGATTCTTCGGAAGTTTCTGTTTCAGCTTCTGTTTCCGGTTCAGTTGATTCAGACGTTTCGGATTCTGTTTCAGTCTCGGAAACCGACGATTCAGACACCGTACTTTCTGTGGAACTTTCCTGACTTCCACTGTTGTCTCCACAAGCTGTAAATAATGTACCTACCATAGCAAGACAGAGTATAAATGTTAATTTTTTCATTTTAATGATTCAACCCTTTCTGTTAAAAAAGGCAATTAATCATATTGTTGCTAAAAAAGCTTTCCACACATGGCAGAAAGCATTGCAAAGCAGACCGTGCATAAATACACAGCCTGAAAAACAGTACAATCAATACCTCGTGACCTGAAAATAATAATATTTTCTGTACCAACATTCCGGCAGGTTTCCTGACTCAAGGTTCAACGCATACGGCAAGCCTTCCCGACTTCAATCAGTGACTTCACCGTGAAAAAATCACAGCAAAAAGCCGTATACTCCTCAATCACAGTGACGAGTTCGCACAGGATTTTCACCTGTTTCCCTTTTACCTTCTGACCCTGCACAAAGCAGACAGAAGCACCGGACTGCTATTAAAAATTTTAGTTGTTTTGTGATATCACATCTATATTATAGCAGTATTCACAAACAATTGCAAGCGTTTTTATAATTTTGTACAATCAATCAGTTTAAATTAACTTTCTATGTATTTTTTGCTTATTTTGTCATATAAAGTAAAGCGTTACAAATTGCTGCCGCAACATTACTTCCACCTTTGCGTCCCCTTGCGACTATATATGGTACACCCTTCTGCATTATCATCTCTTTTGACTGCACAACATTCACAAATCCTACCGGAACACCTATTACAAGTTCAGGAATAAAAGTTCTGTTTTTTATGTGTTCACAAAGTCTTATAAGGGCAGTGGGAGCATTCCCGACCGCATATATAACGGGTCTGTGCAGTTCACTCGCCTTGTCAACAGATGCAGACGCTCTTGTTGTACCATTTATTTTCGCACGTTCCGCAACGTCGCTGTCAGCCATGAAACACACTGCCTCACAGTTCAGACGTTCAAGTGCCTTTTTATTTATTCCGGACTTTGTCATGTTCGTATCGGTAACAATTACTGCACCTTTTTTCAGCAGATTCATTGCGTGTTCAATGACGTTTTCCGAAAAACACATATTGTCATAATAATCAAAATCAGCCGTCGTATGAATCACTCTGAGAACAACAGGTTTTATGTCGTCTGCAAGCTTTCTGTCGCCGAGTTCCTGCTCAATTATCTCCATGCTTCTCTTTTCTATTTTATCGGGCAACACGTATTCAAGTTCCAAATTATTTCACTCCGTTTTCAATAATTTTATAAAGCAAATCCATGTTTATATTGTTTCTCACATTATTGGCAAGTATGTCAAATTGTTTCTCCTTGTATTCATAACGGTCTGTTTTTCCTCCGGTATATTTAATCCCTTTTGACTCAAAAAGACGGCGGACTATTCTTTCAGAAACGTCGGGACTGTCAAAAATCCCGTGAACGTAACAGCCGTACACATTGCCGTTATATGAGCCACCACAGTCTGTAAGCTTTTTACCGTTGTTTTCGGTAACACCCATATGTATCTCATACCCTGAAAATTCCACTCCCGAAAGACACGAAAAAAATCCCTCCGTATCAAGAAACTTTCCTTTTGTCTGCGACTGTTTTTTTTCTCCGACAAAAACAGTTGTACAATCAAGAAGATTCATTCCGTCAATGCTTCCCCCGTTTTCAGTTTCAAGAGGGTCTGAAATTTTTCTGCCGAGCATCTGATAACCTCCGCATATCGCAAAAACTGGGATACCCTTATCCACACGCTTTTTTATCATTGCTTCAATACCGCTCTCCCTGACCCATTTCATATCGGAAACAGTGCTTTTTGTTCCGGGGATTATTATCATATCGACTTTTTCAAGTTCGGTATACTTTGTCACATAACGGATGCTTACACCGTCATACTGTGAAAATACATCAAAATCCGTAAAATTGGATATTCTCGGAAGTTTTATAACAGCAATGTCAATAATTCCGTCACTGTTATTTTCAAGCTTGTGCGAAAGACTGTCCTCGTCCTCGATATCGCAGTGAATGTATGGAATTACACCAAGTACGGATTTATTGCCACGTTGTCGCAGAATATCCGCACCGCTGTTAAACAAGGATTTATCACCCCTGAACTTATTCACTATAAGACCTTTTACCAAATCACGCTCATCAGGTTCAAGAAGATTAAGAGTGCCAATAAGCTGAGCGAAAACCCCTCCCCTGTCGATATCTCCGATAAGCAACACCGGAGATTCCGCAAGCTTTGCCATTCCCATATTAACAATATCATCATTTTTGAGATTGAGTTCAACGGGACTTCCTGCCCCCTCTATAACCACTATGTCATGACGTGCAGAAAGTTCATTGTAAGCTTTCATAATATCGGGAATAAATTCTTTCTTTCTTCTAAAATACTCTCTTGCACTCATATTTCCGATAGGTCTGCCGTTAACTATTACCTGTGAACCCATGTCAGTAGTAGGCTTTAGCAGAATCGGATTCATAAGCGGTGATGGTTCAACGCCTGCCGCTTCTGCCTGCATAGCCTGTGCCCGTCCTATCTCACTNCCGTCCTTTGTTNTATACGAGTTGAGAGCCATATTCTGCGACTTGAACGGTACGCACGAATAGCCGTCCTGTCTGAATATCCTGCAAAGTGCAGCCACTAAAAAGCTTTTTCCGNCGTTCGACATCGNTCCCTGAATCATTATAGATTTAGCCATTCAAAATTCTCCTCAATGCTGAAACAAGCTGTATATTTTCCTCGTGAGTTCTCACGGCGGTTCTGAAAAAACCGTTTTCAAGACCTCTGTAATTATTGCAGTTTCTTATTAAAATCCTGTCTTTTTCAAGAAGTACGTCAAGCGGTAGACTGCTTTTAAAAAAAATAAAATTCGCTTCGGGTTCAAAGACTTTCAGTTCCATTCTGGAAAACTCCGATACAAGAAATTCACGCTCTTTTTTTACAAATTCAACTGTATTTCTTAAATAAGCGGTTTCGTCAAGTGCAGAAATTCCGGCAGACTGTGCAGGTACGGAAACACTCCAGTACTGACCGCTTTTACGTACTTTTTCCGCAAGTNCGTCACTTCCGAAAACGGCGTAGCCAANCCTTAAACCTGCCATTGCGTATATCTTTGTAAAAGCTTTCAGAATAATCATTTTACTGTTGAGAAAATTACGTGAACTTTTATTTTTTCCGTCGCATACAAAGTCCATAAAACACTCGTCGCACACAAGTATAATATCTTTTTGCAGACATTTTCCAGCGATATTTTCAAGCAAATCAACAGCAACTGTTTTTCCGGTTGGATTGTTCGGACTGCATAGAAATACAATGTCAATATCATAATTAAGATAATCAATAAAGTCCTGCATTATACTGAAATTATTTTTTTCAAACAGGATATATTCCGTGATTTGACATTTGTTTTCCGCAAGAGCCTTTCCGTACTCTGCAAAACAAGGAACACACAAAACAGCTTTTTCAGGTCTGAGAGCCGAAACAATTCTATATATAAGGTCGTCCGCACCGTTTCCGCAGACAATACACGACGACGGAATTTTTTCATAATCCGAAATTTTACCGACCAGTTCAGTACAAAAAGGGTCTGGATATCTGTCACAAAATTCAACNGANNCAANAACAGCATNCCTTACGCTNTCANGCATTCNGAGNGGANTNATATTTGCCGAAANATCAAGNTAATTCTTATATTTATAAATATTACCACCGTGTTTGTCCGTCATCTGAAAATACCTCCGAAAACCGTTATTCTGAAAGCTGTACCAAGCAGAAGCACAATAACTGACGAAATATACATAAGCCTGTTTACACGCCTTATATCTTCATTTTCAATCGGTCGTATGTCGTCGCCTATAAACTTCTTTTTATGGAGTTCACCGAAATAGTAAGCATCTCCGGCAAGCTGTACATCAAGCGAACCTGCACACACGGATTCAGTCTGTGCGGAATTAGGACTTGCGTGATTATGTCTGTCACGTTTCCATATTTTATATGCGTTCTTTCCGTCAAGACGCAGTATGTAAGCCGAAACAATCATAATAACTGCCGTAATTCTCGACGGCAGAAAATTCAGAACGTCGTCCATTTTAGCGGAAAAACGTCCTATNTCCNCATACTTTTCATTTTTATAGCCAANCANTGAATCCATAGTATTCACTGATTTATAGAAAAATCCCCCGACCGCTCCGAACAGTGACATATACATTATCGGAGCTGTCACGCCGTCGGAAGTATTTTCCGCAACCGTTTCAACTGTCGCCTTTATAATGCCTTTTTCGTCAAGCACATCAGTGTCACGTCCGACTATCATCGAAACAGTGTAACGTGCCTTTTCCGTGTCGCCGTCCTTTATGGCACGGTAAACTTTCATGCTCTCTTTTTTAAGACATTTCGGGGCAATCATATAGTAGCACATTATTCCTTCCACAATAATTCCGCACCATTTATTTAGCGTATAGCAGGCAATCAGAATCGCAAGCGGTACACACACCGAAACTCCTATAACTGTTAACGCAAGAATTATTCCACCAGTACGCAGTTTATCGGGCATGACTTTTCTGATAATTTTTTCAAGATGTGATATTAAATTCCCTATCACACGTATCGGGTGCGGAAGTTTATAAGGGTCACCAAGCAGACAGTCAATAATAAAACCGATGACAAGCGGTGCAGTTAAAATAATATTTTTCATATTTCCTCCATTATGATTATTTTTCCGTCACTGTATTCCGTAACGAAACCGTGACCGTTCTTTATCTGATAATCATAATAGTCCCTTTTCGGAACTGCAAATTTTTCCATGACTGACATAATTGTCCCACCGTGTACGACAAGCGAAAGTTTTTTATCACTGTATCTCTGAACAGCTTTCAGAAAAATTTCAACACACCTTTTCCGGAAGTTCTGCGGATTTTCGCCGTTCGGAAAAGTATCTGTACCGTTGCTGTCAATCCATTTCTGATAGTCGGGACTGCCGGAAAGTTCAAGATAATTCTTTCCCTCAAAGTCGCCGAAATCACACTCACGGAAATCATCACAAATAATAGGTTTCTTGTCAGGATATATAATATCTACCGTCTGAATACAGCGTTTCATCGGGCTTGAAATTACTATATTACATGATGGATATTTATTATTCTTTATTTCTGCCACGCCCTCCGCACACAACGACTCGTCTGTTCTTCCTATATATTTTTTCTGAATATTTCCGACAGTTTTGCCGTGACGTATAAAATTAATAATCATGTCCGTGTATCCTTTATATAAGTACCAATTCCGCATATCACCCTTACGACTACATCGGAATTTTCCGCAATTATACAACCGCACTTTCCGCAATTCTCACGCCATAGTCTTTCACTTTTTTCAACGGGAACTATTCCGCACCCGATTTCATTCGTAATAACAGTGATACCCTTGTTTTCAGAACAAAGTTTTAAAGTAAATTCAACGGGGTCAGTATTTTCACTGATTAATCTTCTTACAAGAAGATGATAGTCCTTTACACATACTGCACTGAAAATTTCAGATATATCACAGTTTCCGCCGTATTTTATATCAGTTTCGGATATGCCGAATTCAGAAACGACAAATTCAGTCTTTCCCTCAAAAACTCCACCTGTAACCAGTCTCATTTTATCATAACCTCCTTTAAAGAATCCGAAATCACAGCCGACGCAAGTACCCATATTTCACACACCTGCAAAAACCAGCCACACAAATCACCTGTAATTCCACCAAAAGTCTTATAGGAAAATTTTTTATAGTAAAATGTTACACATAATGCGGTAAAAGTGCTTACAATTCCGGAAAACCAGTCTGTAAAAATCATTCCGGTGAAACACAGCAATGCAGATATTACCGTGACTGAAACCGTTATTTTTTTGTGGGCAGGTTTTACAAAACTTTGCAGACTGCCTTCCGATTTCGCAGACTTGAAAGTAATTGCTGAAAATCCGCTAATCGACCTTGAAAGAACAAATCCCAACGCAACAATAACAGCCGTTTCCCATTTATTTATCTGCGAAAACAAAGCCGTCTGAATAATCATGTACATACAGAGGTGAAGCACCGCAAATGCACCTATATGTGAATCTTTCATTATTGCAAGACGTTTTTCCCTGTCGCCATAAGATGATTTTGCGTCGATAACATCACAGAAACCGTCTATATGAATACCACCAGTCACAATCACTGGTATAAGAGTTGAAACTGCACCGAAAAGTAAAGCATTGAATCCAAGTTTTATACAAAGCAGTCGCCACAAAAGAAAAAGACCGCCCGTCACCGCCCCTATCAGTGAAAAAAAACAAAGCGAATACCGACGGTTTTCCTCTTTCCATTCAACTTTGGGCATCGGTATGCGTGAGTACATAAGAAAAGCAGAAAACAATGATTTCAGTAACATAATTCTCCTTTCAGAATAACAGGTATTCCGTAAACGCACTCTATGACATTATCTGCAAACCGTGAAATCCGTCTGTTTATTTTATTGATGTGGGAAATATATTTTTCCGTCTCTTTTGAATATGAAATACCGTCGTTTCCGACTTTATTAGTGACTATTGTCAGATACTCCGAAATTTCGGCAAGATATTCAATACCACTCACTATCTTCTCAACCGGATTTATTATTTTATTCTCCACAAACATCTCATTTGCACAAAGATTTCCCATACATTCAAGCAGAACTGCACTTTTTTCCGGCAGAATTATTTCACTCAAATCAGTATACTTTTCTATTGTCTCAAAACCTTTTCCCTGACGCATTTCACGGTGTCTTTCAATCGCAGAAAAAGCCTCCTCGCCGTATGGTTTCATGGTTGCAATATAAAATTTCCTGCCCGAAAAACCGCACGTTATTCTTTCGGCAAGTGCAGACTTTCCGCACTTTGAACCGCCTGTTATCAGTGTAATCATTTAAGTTCCACATACCTCTCCATACCGATTTCGTCGAACCTGTGGGCGTTTCTGTAGAGAGCAACCGCACCGTCCAGCAACGGAAGAAGCATTATTCCACCAGTACCCTCACCGAGTCGCAGACCTGCATTTATAACTGCTTTAAGTCCCATAAGTTCAAGAAGCTTTATTCCGGCAGGTTCGCCCGAAACGTGTCCGGCAAGCATATATTCCGCACACAACGGATTGATTTTATACGCAATCGCTGCCGCAGTAGCAGAAATCACGCCGTCTATTATTATCGGAACACCGTAGACCGCACCGCCAAGAAAAAGACCTGTCATTCCTGCAATGTCAAATCCACCGACTTTTGCAAGTACTTCAAGAGGCTTGTCCTTGTCGGGTCTGTTAAACTCAATTGCACGCTTTATTGCTGAAATTTTTCTTTCAAGACCCTCAGATGTCAGACCTGCTCCACGTCCTGTAACTTCCTCAACAGGCATATCAAGAAGTACCGCCGAAACCGCACTTGCTGTAGTGGTATTTCCTATTCCCATTTCACCGGTAACTATAATTCTGAATCCTTTGTTTTTAAGGTCACGGACAATATCCATTCCCACACAGACCGCTTTTTCAGCCTGACTTAAAGTCATTGCAGGTGAAACAACTATATTCTGTGTTCCGTAAGCAATTTTACGGTCAATAATGAAACGACTTTTTGTGTCACGGTTTATTCCGATATCAACTGATATAACATCAGTGCTGTAAGCGTCTGCGAGAGCGTTTATATTTGAACGTCCTTCCGCAATCGCCACCGCACTCAACGCCGTAATTTCACTGCCCGTCTGAGTAACTCCCTCACACACAACGCCGTTGTCCGCACACATTACCACAACCGCTCTTTTTGAAATGTCAATGTCTTTTGTTCCCTGCACCGACGCTATTTTCTCAATAAATTCCTCCAACAATCCGAAACTTCCGAGAGGTTTAGCTATGCTGTCCCACTGTTTTTTTGCCGAAGCCGCTGATAATCTGTCTGATGGTTTTATTTTGTTTATTCTGTTCATTTTCTGCCTCCGTATTCTGCACACGCCTTTGCAAAGCGTTCTGCAATTCTGATGTCCGAATAAAAATAAATATGCGGAAACCCTGCATACATTTTTTCACTGCATTTACAGCATTCCCATGACCTGCCATCACTCTTTACAGCAGTAAGACTTTTTCCGCAGTCCGTACTGTCCCAGTAATGAAATTCATGTGCAGTAATTTTTTCATCTTTTCTGAAAAGCAGACTATCGTTTTTGGAATCAAGCGTTATATAGCCGAATCTCTGAAGTCTATCTGTTCTGTAGACAGAATCTTCAAAAACTCCTGCCATTCGGTGAATCTTGCCACCGTCCTTTATGTACTTATGCAGGTACATGAACCCACCGCACTCCGCAATTAATGGAATACCGCCGTCAATCAGATTTTTCACGGATTCAAGCATTGAAACGTTATCCGAAAGCTGTTCTACATAAAGTTCGGGATAACCTCCACAAAGAATAAGTCCGTCAGCATCTTCGGGGACACACCTGTCATAAAGCGGTGAAAAGTATTTTATACAACAGCCTGTTTTTTCAAGCAGTGAAATATTTTCCTGATAGAGAAAACAAAACGCCCTGTCCCTTGCAACAGCCACCACAGGCTGAATGTCAGATATTTTTTTTATGCACGGTTCTGAAAACGACGGAAAAGTTCTGTCAGAAAAATCTATAATTTTGTCAAGCAGGATATTTTTTTCCGCAAGTCCACCAAGAAACCGAATTTTATCCGTTATATCTGAAATTTCGTCAGCTGTCACAAGTCCAAGATGACGGCTTTCAATAGTACATTTATGCGGTGGCATATACCCGAAATATTCCGTATTGAGTTCATGACAGATTTTTTTTGCAAGTGAAACAAGCTTTTCCGGAAGTCTGTTAAAAATAATTCCGCATATATTGTTAGGCGTTCTGTAAGTGAGAAAACCTTTTATCACCGCACCGAGTGAGTCGCTCATACCTTTGCAGTCAACGACAAGAATCACAGGTGTACCGGTGATTTCCGAAACAGAAAATGCCGAACCCTTTCCGTTTACTCCGTCATAGAATCCCATAACACCCTCAATCACGGAAATATCGCTGTTACGGCTGTTTTCATAAAGCAGATATTTAAGAGTGTTTTCGTCACAGAAAAAGCTGTCAAGATTATGCGAATCAGTTCCGATTATTTTTTTATGAAACATCGGGTCTATGTAATCAGGTCCGCACTTGAATGATGATACTTTTATTTCACGTCTGCACAATGCCTCCAGAACGGCACAGGTAACTGTGGTTTTTCCGCAACCGCTTCCCGTTCCTGCAATTATTACTCTACGCATTTTATTTTCCTCTTTATCACAAACACAGGATTTTCTGCCGAAAACATGGTGTGACTGCCTGTTTTGTGTGTTCTCGTTATGGCAATCTGTGTAATTTCAGCGTCAAAAATACCCATACATTCATTTAGCGTTTCTATTGAAACCGCCGTCACGACTATTTCGGCATACGGATTTTTTTCAAGAACATATTTTACTATATCTCCGGTTTTTCCCGACGAACCACCTATGAATACACAATCCGGTGCAGGAACATTATCCGGAACATCTTCCGGAAACATACTTTTATACACATGAATATTGTCACAGCCGAATTTTTCGGAATTTTCAGAAGTCAGTTTCACAGCTTTATCATTCTTGTCAAACGCATATACACAACCGTCCGGACACCTCAGTGCCATTTCCACCGACACCGAACCCGTACCACAACCAATGTCCCAGCAAATACTGTCCCTGCCGACATTCAGCTTTGAAACCACAACAGTACGCACTTCTGCCTTTGTCATTGGAATTTCAGTTCTTATAAAATTTTCGTCGCCGATTCCCAACGGAATATATTTCATGTAATTTTTATTCTCGACAATCACCGCACAGAGATTTTCCGTTGAAATGTCCTGCATACTTTTCGCCGTACCCGATAGTATACGTTCATTTTCATAACCCAGATTTTCACCCACAAAAATTCTGACATCACCAAGACCATACCTGCAAAGCGTTCTGCATATTTCAGCAGGCGTAATTTTTCCACCAAGCAGAAAAAAACAAAGTTCATTCTGCATGACGTTCACAGCAACATTTCCGTTTCTGCCATGCAGACTGACAAACTTCATATTTTCCCACGACCTGCCGATTTTTGCACACAAATAGACAGGTGTCGAAATTCCGCAGATAATTTTACAGTCTGTGCCAAAAAATTTGGAAAGATTTTTTGCTCCGCTGTAGAATCCGCAGTCCCCCGACATCAGAACGGCGATTTTATTATATCCGCAGTTATTTATATAATTTACTATTTTGTCCACCGAATACTCACATAACACAGGCTTATGAAGATGTTCAAACGGTTCAAGCATACGTTTCGCACCTATCAGAATATCAGCCGAATCTATAATTTCAGACGCTTCACGGGTAAGGGTTTTTATGCCGNCCATNCCCGTACCNACTATATAAACTTTTATTTCAGTCACCTCCCGAAATTTTCATTACAATTTTTTTTACTTCATCAACTCTGTAACCGTATTCAACAGGTCTTTTCAAAACAATCAAATCAATACCACTTTTTTCCGACGCAGATACTTTTTCAGGATATCCACCCGTAACTCCGCTTTCCTTTGTAAGAAGAATTTCTGCACCGCTCTGCTTTATGTGAGCGATATTTTCCGATTCAGTAAAAGGACCTTTCTGAAATATGAGTTTATTTTTGTCGAAACCGAGATTTAAACAAAGTTCCCTTACATTGTCCGCCGGAAGTACTCTCACCCATATTCTTTCACGGAAATTCCGTACTTCTGTAAGTTTTTCAAGTTCCTTACTGCCGAGAGTGCTTAAAATAATCTTCTCATTACGGTTCAAAATATTAACAAGACTGTCCATATTTTCCGCAGTAATTCCATCAGAACTTTCAGAAGTTTCACGGACAACCCGCATATATTTCACTGAAAATTCAGAACAGGCAGACTTTATATTTTTTGTAGCCTCAACAGCATAAGGGTGTGTAGCATCAATAATATATGTGTATTTATTTTTTGAAATCAGTTCTTTCATCTGAAAGCTGTCAAGCCGTCCGACAATTATATTTATATTTTTACTTTTCGGAAGAAGTTCCGCACCGTAATCAGTCGTCACACAGATATCGGCAGGTATGTTATTTTCGTCACAAAATTCCGCAAGCTGTCTGCCTTCTGTTGTTCCACCAAAAATGATAATTTCAGACATTTCCGTACCCTCTTGGTGTAACCATTCTGCCGTTTATGACCGTCGTTTCAGAATTTCCGACAAAAACAGTCGTGAACATATCAACCGCAGTTTCACGGAGTTCCGCAAGAGTAAGAATACAGCTTTCCTGCCCGTTCCTGCCTATATTGCGTACATAACCGCAGACCGTTTCAGGTGACTTGTATTCAAGCATTATGTCACAGGCTTTACGGAGATAATCGAAACGTTTTTTTGATGAGGGATTATAAAGGACTATCGTGAAATCGGCTTCCGATGCACAGCGGATTCTTTTTATTATTTTTTCCATAGGCGTAAGCAGGTCGGAAAGGCTTATCACCGCAAAATCATGCGTGAGAGGCGAACCAAGAACCGCACCGCCACTCAGAGCCGAAGTAACTCCGGCAACTATTTCAATATCAGTTTCGGAATAATTCTTTGACATCTCAATTGCAAGACCTGCCATTCCGTAAACTCCGCTGTCACCACTGCAAACTATTGAAACATTCCTTTCCGCAGATTTTTCAAGAGCGATTTTAACACGGTCTTTTTCTTTTGTCATACCTGTAGAAATATATTCCTTTTCGGGAAAAATCTTTTTAACCAGTTCCGTGTACACAGTATATCCCACTATAATATCACTGTTTTTTAAAGCGTTTTCTGCCTCTATCGTCATGCCCTGATGACTTCCACCACCAAATCCCACAACATAAAGTTTCATAAAATTTTCCTTTCAAAATCAATAATTACAGGTTTTTCCGCAACTGCCACAGTCACGCCGTCCCCTGCATTTTTTCGCATTACAAGCCGTCCGCCACTGCAAATTACCGCACTTCTTTCACAAACATTGTCCGCACCTGTTGTCTTTCGGACAAATTCCGACGGTGTAAAATCCCCTTGTAAGTCCATAAGTTCGGCTGACGTAAAATATTTCAGAACAAAATTATTTTTTCTGCAATATTCGTTCAGACCCTTTTCATCTGATTTTATGTCAATAGTCGCAACACCGCAGATTCGTTCCGGAAAAATTTCCGCAGACAAAAGACTTTCTAAAACCCGTCTTTCAATTGTCTCACACGTAACGCCTTTTTTACAGCCTATCCCTATAATTATATTTTTCGGAACAAGATTAAGTGTCACAGGAAAAGGCTTTCTGTCGGGATTTTTACTTATACATATTCCGGTACGGCAATTATTTTCATGGGATATTTCAGCAGGAATATTATAACATTTGTAACTACTGACAAGACCGGTTTTTTCGCCGTTCAGTACCGTCGAAGCAATTTCCTTTGCAATTTTCATGTCCGTAATAATTAAATTGTTCGCCACTGCAAAAGAATCAGGTGAAAATTTTTTACCTGTATCCGTTGCCGTAGTCACGACAGGAACAGCGTTTATTTTTTCGGCAATTACCTCTGAAAGTCTGTTTGCACCGCCGATATGTCCAGAAAGTACAGGAATGACGAATTTTCCGCAGTCGTCTACGACAATAACCGCAGGGTCAGACGTTTTTGACACAATATGTGACGCAACCGCCCTTACAGCAATACCACAGGCACATATGAAAATCAGTGCGTCAGATTCCGTAAAAATTTTATCCGTAAGTTGATAAATGTTTTCAAAAGTTTCTGCTGAACTGTCGGTGTGCTTTCTGAAACAATAACGCTTTATATTGTGACTTTCTTTCAGAAAACCGCTTATTCTGTCCGACATAATACGACCGTTTTCAGTGAGTGAAATAACTGAAATATTCATTTTCTGTACTCCGTNGTAANCGATGCGNCATAGAGTTNTGAAAGTGAATAATCGTCNCNGNGGAAGTCCNCGANCGTTNTCAGAGCGGTCTTTTTTATATTGTTTATACGTGCGGTTTGGGCAAGGTTTCCGACTGTACATCGCATAACTTTTTCGTCTTTCCAGCTTGCTTTGTAGACTATTGCCGCAGGTGTGTCCTCGCTGTAACCGCCTGCAATAAGTCTTTCTGAAAGTTCGTCAAGCATACCCGTGCTGAGAAAGATAACCATAGTCGCATGATGTGACGCAAGTTTTTCAATGCTCTCACTTTCAGGTACAGGAGTACGACCTGCCATACGTGTAATAATTACTGTCTGTGAAACGTCCGGCAAAGTATACTCCGCTTTTAGTGCCGCCGCTGCTCCGCAGAAAGAACTCACTCCGGCACACACCTCGTATTTTATACCCAGCTTTTCAAGTGCGTCCATCTGTTCACGGATTGCACCGTATACCGACGGGTCGCCCGTATGCAGTCTTACAGTGCTTTTGTTATTTTTTTCGGCTTTTTNCATAACGGAAATAACCTCACCCAAAGTCATATACGCACTGTTATGTATTTCACATTCAGGCTTTGCAAAGTCAAGCAGTTCCGGATTAACAAGCGAACCTGCATAAATTATCACGTCTGCCTCCTCAATAAGTCTCTTTCCCCTGAGCGTTATCAGGTCAACTGCACCACAGCCTGCTCCTACAAAATTTACCATTTTTATTCCTCCGAAATTGCCTTTATAAGTGTATCAGCGTGTTTTGTCTTTATAGTAATACCGTGCTTGTACGAAAAAATAACTCCACCTATTTTTATTTCGTTTTTAACTTTTGCATTCAGATAATAGTCTACACGTTCCGCAAGAATTTGCAGTACTTTTTCCATAGCACCTGCACGACGGAATATATCAAGTGCAGCGTCAACCGTCGCACATAATGGTATTTCTTTCAGTATATCAGTTTCGACACCTGCAAGTACCCCACAGGTAACAAGAACATCCATTCTGCCGTCTGCACTTGCGGAATGTGTGTTCATTATTCCTGCACCAAGTTTCACCATTTTGCCGANATGACCTATAANCAGTANACTTNCAAAACCCGTTTCAAGACCTATATCAATAGCGTCCCCTATAAAATTACTGCACTTTATACTTCTTTCCAGTGAAAAAGGCATTTCCAACTGCACAAAGCTGTCACTGTAGTTTCCGAGAGTAAGAAGCATATTTCTGTTACCTGCTGAACGTCTGACTTTTGCTTCTGTGCGGATTGTTTCGATAAGTGCGGTATTGCTCATGGGTTCGACTATTCCGGTAGTTCCGATAACAGAAATACCACCCTCTATTCCCATACGTGAATTATATGTCTTTTGTGCAATAATTTCACCGTCCGGAACAGAAATAACAACTTTAAATCCTCCGGAATATTCATAAAGTTCAGCAGTTTCCGAAAGTGCGGATTCAATCATTTTTCGTGGAACGGAGTTTATCGCCCATTCACCTACAGGCTGGTCAAGACCTGCTTTCGTGACTTTTCCTATACCTTCACCGCCTGAAATTTCAATACCACNTTCANTCAGATAAACTTCCGCAAANATTTTTATACCNTNCGTCACATCAGGGTCGTCACCGCTGTCTTTTACCACACAACACACAGCACTGCCGTCACTGATTTTCTGTTCACTTATTTCAAGATTAAGCGTTATACCTTTAGGGGTCATTATTACGGTGTGATGAACTACTTTGCCCGTCAGAAGCATTTCGGCGGCAGCCTTTGATGCTCCTGTAGCACACGAACCTG
>WFLZ01000339.1 GCA_009177225.1 Clostridia bacterium | reverse complement strand
ATTTGAAGTGAATAAAAAGTCTAAAAAGACTTTGGAAAACGCCTTTAATATTCCTGAACCAAATCAGAAAGACAGTTTTTTCAATAAACTTGACATAAAGCCTGAAAGAAAATTTTCGTCCCTTATACCGGTATATTTGCCGACGGCGATAGTTGCAGTCATGGTTATAGGCGTATGGGGTGGTATAAAAAATCTGCCCCACTTTCAACAGCCCGACAATATAGATACAGTCAGTTCAGCAGAAACAACTTCTGTTAATAATAACACTAATGATTTTATTCAGACATCGCTTTCTTATGTCAGCGGTTCTGAAAAACAAACCCAGACTACAACAGCGTTTCAGACAANTAATGCAGNTACGACTAAAAACGAAAAANGCACATATNTCNCCACAACGTCCGAAAAAGTTGCGNAANATACCACGACAAAAAATAACAGCAATGAATCCTCCGAAAGTTCCCCGTCNGAAAATGATTCTGAAAGCACTACAGAATCACCACGCACTGCCAAAACNACTTCAACNACACGCACTACTTCAACCAAACGCACCACTACAACCAATACTACAAGAGAAGCGAACTCTGTCACAACAACTTCCCGTTCCACCAATACTACCGCAACACATGAGGACGGAAATTCTATCTCCCCCACACAGACAATCACCGTTCCCGAAGATGATGATATTACGGTACCCTGTACTACTACCGAACTTTCTCCCTCTGTAAGCGATGATACCCCGACCGACTATACAGTTATTCCACCTGTGCGTTATTATCCTGACAACAATGCCATTGATGTAACTGATTTTATGCATAATGGCACTAAACCGCCTCCACAACATGATGGTACATTGCATCCGCAAGGCGGACAGTCAGGCACTGCAGTCGCTTTTGATTCATGGCAGAATTTGGCGGATAATTCTGATATAATTGTAATCGCAACCGTTGACGAAATAATCTACACAGGTATAGACGGTGTTCCCTACACTCAAGAAAATATAATGGTTTCTGAAGTTATAAAGGGTGATATTGGAAAACATTCAAGAATTTCAGTTTATGGCAAAGGCGGATATATCCCCGCTTCCGAACACGGAACAATACAGATTTCGTGGGCTATAGAAAATAACTGTATGCTGTTCGACCCTGCCGAAAATCAGACTTTTTCAGAGGTCGGCGACAGATATATTTATTTTATAAAAAAAGGTGATTCCCCACTTCCCGACGGAAGTTACCGTCTTACAACATACAATGATATGAGCAAGTTCCACTATAAAGACGGTCGTTATATTAACATGAATAACAATAATTTTATGTTTACAATTACGGAACTTTATAAATATCTTAATAATTAAGGAGGACTATTTATGAAAAAATCAAACAGAATTACTTCCCTCATTATTTCGGCTGTGATGAGTATTTCAGCCATGCCGATTGTCTCAGTCGCCGAAAACGCAANCCTGATATTGCCGTATGAAAAGCCAATTTTGGAAGNGGCTCTCCCCTGCTATGTNGACGGNAACACTGCTGTCTTTAAGGGCGACAAAAATTATGACTTTGTAACNAGTGCAGCTCCTTACTCAAAATTTAAAACGGAAAGAAAAGACGNAACTTTTGAATTTACCCCTGAAAATGACAGCAGTTTTATAGTTTCAAGAGTATGGCTGGACGAAACGATTATAAGCTATGATATTGAGGTTGATTATAGTGCTGAAGCAGGCAGCGGAACTATGGTCGATATAATCGAAACTCACTGTCATTATTTCTATCCGCATATACAGAACTTTAAAATAACATACGATTCAGAAGGTACACGGATTGATTATTTAGGAGAAAGAAGTTTTTACAACGAAAATACTGTCAATGAAATAAAAAACAATAATTCAGTGGTATGCTTTGACCGTGTGGAAATGGATACAGACGATATTTTCAACGGCGGAAGTTATTACACCTTAGCATCATGTAATTTAGGTGCTGATATGTTTTTCACGTATTTTGACTATGGCTATGAGTACACAAAAAAAGATAAATCAGTTTTCTGCATAGAGGGCGGATATTATGATGAATGTTACGAAAGCGGAGATTATCCGGCTATAAGTGTTACTGGAAATGCTGAAAAAACAAACACTTTCTATGGCGGAAGCTATATTGACGGAAATCTTATGGCAGGTACTTGTGATATGGTTGCATATACTACTATCCAACCTACAGGCGACGGTCTGGCAGAAATAAATTGTGACCCGAATTATAATAGCCCATGTGATGTATATATTCCCCCTGTATCTTTTATACTTACCATAGAAAATGGACAGTTTCTTACTTCTGCATGGCAAATGGACTGTGAACCAGATGTAGGAGACTTGAATATGGACGGAAAAACAGGCATTGCCGACGCTGTTGTATTCCAGAAATATATGATTGGTTCAACTAAGCTTACAAACGTTCAAGCTAAATGTGCCGATATAAACAGTGACGGAAGTGTTGACGTATTTGATATGGTTCTTATCAGACAGAAAGTTATTGAAGATAATCATTTAGGATTAATTCCTGAACCAGTTGACACTATCAAGAATCATGACAGTTACTAAAAATATTCCGATAATATAAAAGGAGAGAGATTTATGAAAAAATCAAACAGAATTACTTCACTTATTATATCGGCTGTTATGAGTATTTCAGCATTGCCGATTGTTTCAAACGCCGTTGACGAAGAGTACACGGAGTATACACTGCCATATGAGTCGTCTGAGGCAATTCCACCATCAATTCAGCCATACACCATTGACGGCGACAGCGTTATTTTTGAGGGTGACAAAAATTTTGACTTCATAGTGAGTAGCTGTTCAGAGTTCACTACCGAAAGAACTGACGACTCTTTTACGTTTACCCCGACTTATACAAGCACTTCTTTTCTGATTTCAAGGGTCTATATCGCCGAAGAAATTATAAACTATGATGTGGACTACGATACAAATTATGACCCTGACTTTGACATAGAGGAATATATGCCTGTTGTTGGAGTACCTGTTATTGAATCCCACTGTCATTATTTTTATCCTGNGANTCAGAATTTTGCAGTAACATACAATATAAATATNGNTACACANGTTGAANATTTAGNCGNAAGGTCTTACAGAAACGAAACAAATATTGATAAAATCATGTCGGGCGATATGGGAATATGTTTTGACTATTCCGAGGAGTACGACACCGAAAAAATCTGTAACAGCGGTGCTTACTATACTTTAGCGTCAAACATTGTTGACCATAATATGTTCTTTACATTCTTTGACTATGGCTATGAGTACACACAAAAAGATAAAACCGTTCTCTGTCTGAAAACTCCATACAGTACAGATGATATAACAGGTTCATATATAAGTGTTTCAGGGAATGCCGAAATAGCAGACACTTTCTATGGTGGAAGCGTAATTGACGGAAACCTTATGGCAGGTACTGGTGATATAGTTTCATATACTACTATTGAACCCACAAGCGACGGATTTGTTGAAATATACTGTCACGATATTATGATTATGAGTTCAATGATACTTAAAGTTGCCAATGGTAAGTTTATACCAAGTTATTCATCAATGGGCTGTGTTATGCCCGAAACCTGCGACTTGAACATGGACGGATATATAAATATCGCCGATGCTGTTATATTTCAGAAATATATGACTGGTCAGACAAAACTAACAAGTATACAGTTAAACTGTGCAGACCTCAACTACGACTACATTGTTGATGTCTTTGATATGGTTCTTATCAGACAGAAAGTTATTGAAGATAATCATTTAGGATTAATTCCTGAACCAATTGACACTATCAAGAATAATGTCAGCTACTAAAAATATTCCGATAACATAAAAGGAGAAAGATTTATGAAAAAATCAAACAGAATTACTTCGCTTATTATATCGGCAATTATGAGTATTTCAGCAGTACCGACGGTTTCAAACGCCGAAGATATCCAATATTCAGAACCAATTCCGCCGTATGTCCAGCCATACACCGTTGACGGCGACAGTGTTATTTTTAATGATGGTAAAGATTATGACTTCATAGTAAGCAGCCTTTCAGAGTTCTCTACCGAAAGAACTGACGACTCTTTTACGTTCACCCCATCTTATACAAGCACTTCTTTCCTGATTTCAAGAGTTCACCTCGCCGAAGAAATTATAGATTATTCACTTGGTAGTGTTTATGACCCCGAAAGAGATGTTGTAATTTATATTAATGAACCTATCGATATACACTGTCATTATTTCTATCCTGTCATTGAGAATTATGCAGTAACATATAATATAAATATTGGTACACAGGTTGAATATATCGGCAGAAGGTCTTACAGAAACGAAACAAATATTGATAAAATAAAGTCGGGCGGTGCTGGAATATGTTTTGACTATTCCGAGGAGTACGACACCGAAAAAATCTGTAACAGCGGTGCTTACTATACTTTAGCGTCATGCGTTGCTGATAATAATATGTTCTTTACATTCTTTGACTACGGCTACGAGTACACTAAAAAAGATAAATCGGTTTTCTGTGTGAAAATTCCATACAGTACAGATGATATAGCAGGTTCGTATATAGATGTTTCGGGGAATGCTGAAATAAAAGACACTTTCTATGGTGGAAGCTATATTGACGGTAATCTTATGACAGGAAGTGATGATGAAGTCCGCTATACTACTATCGAACCCACAAGCGACGGATTTGTTGAAATATACTCTCCCGATATTATTCCTATGTTTTCAATAATACTTAACGTTGCCAATGGTAAGTTTATACCGAGTTACTCGACACTTGGCTGTGTTATGCCCAAATCCTGCGACTTAAATATGGACGGATATATAAATATTTCGGACGCTGTTATATTTCAGAAGTATATAACTGGTCAGACAAAACTCATAAGTAGACAGTTGAGCTGTGCAGATTTAAACTACGACGGAAGTATTGATGTATTTGATATGGTACTCATCAGACAGAGAATTATTGAAGATGATTATACTGGTTTAGTCCCATTGGATAATTATTCAGCACAGTAATGCGGAAAAAATACGGAAATTTCCTGAATAAAAAAAAACTATTTACAAATAAAAAACCAAGTGATATAAAGGATTTATCCTCAGGGCAAGGTGTAATTCCTGGCCGGCAGTTATAGTCTGCGAACCTTTTTAGGCTGATTCGGTGAAATTCCGAAACCGACGGTTATAGTCCGGATAGAAGAAGATGTTTTTACGCTATATCCATGCCCCGAAGTGAAAACTTTCGGGGTATTTTTTTATCGGAGGTGCATATGAACCACGAAGAATATATGAAAACCGCCCTTGAACTTGCAAAAAAGGGCATAGGTTTTGTAAATCCTAATCCAATGGTAGGAGCTGTTATTGTAAAAGACGGCAGGATAGTCGGAAAGGGCTTTCACAAAAAATACGGTGAACTTCATGCAGAACGCAATGCTTTTGCAGACTGTACGGAAGACTGTGCCAATGCTGATATTTATGTAACTCTTGAACCCTGCTGTCATCACGGAAAAACTCCACCGTGTACTGATATTATAATTGAAAAAAAAATCAGACGTGTTTTTATAGGCTCGTCCGACCCTAATCCATGTGTTGCAGGAAAGGGTGTACAGATTTTAAGAAAACACGGAATTGAAGTGGTTGAGGGCGTTCTAAAAGAACAGTGCGACAGACTGAATGAAATATTTTTCCACTATATAACCACTGGAAAACCGTTTGTAACTATGAAGTACGCCATGACTATTGACGGAAAAATTGCTTGTCACACTGGTCTTTCAAAGTGGATTACAGGCGAACAGGCAAGAAAACAGGTTCATTATGAACGTCTGAAACATTCTGCTATAATGGTGGGTGTGGGAACTGTTCTCGCAGNCAATCNCNTGCTTGACTGCCGTNNTGAAAACNGACGTAATCCGATACGCATTATTTNTGATACAAATCTTCGCACNCCTCTTGACTGTAATATTGTCANAACGGCAGAAAAAATCCCTACTGTTATCGTCACCTGCTCAGAGGACAAAGAAAAAATATCGGAATACAAAAATTTTGGTTGCAGGNTCATGNANGTCNGCANCAAAGACGNTNACGNTGATNTATGTNANCTCGTTCANAAACTCGGCGANGAAAAAATTGACANCATACTTTTAGAGGGTGGCGGAGAACTAAATGAATCTGCTTTGAAATCGGGTATTGTCAATAAGGTTCAGGCTTATATTGCACCGAAAATTTTCGGTGGACGTGATGCAAAAACAGCCGTTTCTGGTCTTGGTGTCCCCTGCCCCGATGATGCCTATATGCTTGAAAATATCGAAATAAAACGCATAGGCGATGATATTTTAATAGAAAGCAGGGTGAAATAAATGTTTACAGGTATCATTGAAGAAGTCGGAACGGTTCAGACAGTTCAGCACAACGGCAACAGTTCTTTTATAAAGATTAAAGCTGAAAAAGTCCTTACAGACGTTCAGCTTGGTGACAGTATAGCGGTAAACGGCGTTTGTCTTACGGTCACCGAATTTGATAAAACCAGTTTCCGTGCCGACGTTATGAACGAGACTTTAAACCGTTCGTCACTTGGAAGTCTGAAAAACGGAAGTCCTGTAAACCTTGAACGTGCCATGTCCGCAAACGGACGTTTCGGGGGTCATATAGTATCGGGACATATCGACGGTACGGGTATAATTTCCGAAATAAAAAACGACGATATAGCTGTATGGTATACGATTAATACAACTCCTGAAATAATGCGGTATATCATTGAAAAAGGTTCGATAGCAATTGACGGTATAAGCCTTACAGTAGCTAAAGTAACAGACAGCAGTTTCAGTGTTTCGATAATTCCGCACACCGCCGAAAAAACTGTACTTTCGTATAAGAAAAACGGCGATACTGTAAATCTTGAAAACGACATAGTTGGAAAGTACGTCGAAAAACTAATNCAGTCTNCTGACGAGAAAAAAAGTAGTATTTCAATGAATTTTCTTGCGGAGAACGGTTTTATATGATGAACATTGACGAAATAAAAAGATATATTCATGTAGGTTCGGGATATGTTGAGGTTGCGAGAGACTATCTCCCCAAATACAAAGGCTTATGTCGTAGAACTTTTATCAGGAAAAACAAAATTCAGATTGATTTCTGCACCGCCGGAAATGTCGAACTGAATGAGGGTGAAACCACTTTTTACTTTTGTTATGAAAGTTTTGAAGATGTTATAGAATCGGCTGAATCTTTTCTGAAAAAGTCTGTTTCCGAGTGGACTAACTATAACCGTACATGGAACGAGTGGTATTTTCAGCCGTATGATACAGAATCACATAACAGTTTTTTTGAAGATTTGCAGAATCACAAACTTGAATTTCCCGAAAATTTCAGCTATATGCGGATATGCAGTATNTACNCANTGGGAGTTTNTCTCGGAAAGATAAACCCTTANAATGATGAAAATATTTTTGATGACATGGATTTTGTGAAATATCTCTTTTCGCTTGACAATGAATTTGATAAATACTGAGGAGGTTTGTAAAATGTTTGAATACAATACAATTGAAGAAGCCATACAAGCTTTGCGGAACGGTGAAATTATTCTTGTAACCGACGACGAAAACCGTGAAAATGAAGCAGACATGATTTGTGCGGCTGAGTTCGCCACGACTGAAAACGTCAATTTCATGGCTACCCATGCAAAAGGTCTTATATGTATGCCGATGAGCCGTGAACTCTGCCGTAAACTTTATCTTCCGCAGATGGTGGGACTTGATGAAAACACAGACAATCACTGCACGGCTTTTACGGTGTCTATAGACCATGTAAATACCACTACAGGAATTTCTGCCGAAGAACGTGGTTTCACGGCAAGAATGGCTGTTGACGAAAATGCAAAACCCGACGATTTCCGCCGTCCCGGTCATATGTTTCCGCTTACTGCAAAGGACAACGGTGTGCTTGAACGTGAGGGACACACTGAGGCAACTGTTGACCTTATGAAAATCGCAGGACTTAAGGAATGTGGTCTTTGCTGTGAGGTCATGAGAAACGACGGCACTATGATGAGAGCTGGAGAAGTACAGGAAAAAGCTAAGGAATGGGGTTTCAAGTTCATCACCATTCAAGCTATCAAGGAGTACAGAAAATGCAACGACGTGCTTGTTGAACGTGTGGCAGACACCAAGCTCCCCACAAAATACGGTGAATTTCGTGCAATAGGATTTATAAACAAGCTTAACGGCGAGCATCATGTTGCACTTGTAAAAGGCGATATCGGCGACGGTCAGGATGTTCTCTGCCGTGTTCATTCGGAATGTCTCACGGGCGATGCTTTCGGTTCACTTAAATGTGACTGCGGACAGCAGTTCGCCTCTGCAATGACACAGATTGAAAAAGAAGGGCGTGGCGTACTGCTCTATATGCGACAGGAAGGGCGTGGAATAGGTCTTATAAACAAACTCCGTGCATATGAATTGCAGGACAAGGGCATGGACACTCTTGAAGCAAATCTTGCACTTGGTTTTCCTGCTGATATGCGTGAATACTATATAGGCGCACAAATTCTCCGTGAACTTGGCTGTAAGACGCTCCGTCTGCTCACGAATAATCCGGAAAAAGTATACGGATTAAACGGTTTCGGTCTTGAAATAAAGGAACGTGTACCGATTCAGGTACAGGCTACCGATTATGACCTTTTCTATCTCAAAACAAAACAGGATAAAATGGGTCATATTTTAAATTATTAACTAAAAGGAGAAAAATATTATGAAAACTTATGANGNAAAACTCGTTGCAAAGNACACAAAAGTAGGAATCGTTGTTGCAAGATTNAACGAATTTATCACTNCANAACTTCTCGGCGGTGCTATTGACACGCTTAAAAGACACGGNGTTGACNAAAACAACATTGATACAGCATGGGNTCCGGGNGCTTTTGAAATTNCGCTTATCGCACAGAAAATGGCTAAATCNGGAAAATATGACGCTGTAANCTGTCTCGGTGCAATCATCAGAGGTTTAACGTCACACTATGACCTTGTATGCAATGAAGCTGCAAAGGGTATCGCACAGGTTTCACTCAACAGCGGTATTCCGGTAATGTTCGGCGTTATCACAACCGAAAATATTGAACAGGCAATAGAACGTGCAGGTTCAAAGGCAGGAAACAAAGGCAGTGAATGTGCTGAAGGTGCTATTGAAATGATTAATCTGATAAGAGAGATTGAAAAAAATGACTAATCTTATTTTCGATTATGACGGAACTATTCATAACACCATGAAAACTTATGCCCCTGCTTTCCGTAATACGTGCAGGTGGCTTTCCGACAACGGTTATATCAGACCCGAAGAATATACCGACAAACAAATAAGTTACTGGCTTGGCTTCAATTCAACGGATATGTGGGAACAGTTTCAGCCGGAACTTGACCACGAAATCCGTGAAAAAGCCCGTATAATGCTCGGTGAGGATATGGCAGAAAGAGTTGACAACGGCGAGGGTTCGCTTTTCGACCATGCGGAAGAAATTCTGTCCGGACTGAAAAATCAGGGTTACAGACTTATTTTTCTGAGTAACTGCCGTATTCACTATATGGAACGCCATAAAAGAGTTTTTGGACTTGACCGGTTCTTTGATTATTTCTATTGCTGTGAGGAATTTGATTTTATTCCGAAATACGAAATTTTTCGCCGTTTCAGTCCGAATCACGACGGTGATTTTATAGTGATAGGCGANCNTTTTCACGNCATAGANAATGCAGTAAANAACAATCTGAAATCCGTCGGCTGTGGTTACGGCTATGGCTCGCCGGACGAACTTTCTGACGCTGATATTATTGTTGACGATATAAGAAATATTCCCAACGCTGTAAAAATTCTGTCCTCAAAGGAGAATAAATGAAAAAATTACGTATTCTTTCGGCATTTCTTGCTGTAGTGATTTCTGTTTCAGCNTGTTCATGTGGANTGANAACAGATAAAAATATCTCATCTTCAAAAAAAGAATCTTCTGATATGAGTGAAAAAAAATCCGAAATAAAAAAATTTGAACCCAAAACACCGCCCTCCGAATATGTCCCTGCTGACATGGACGAAATCAGAAAACACGCAAATCAGCTTCTTGATGATTATAAAATCTCTGAAAATGATGAACAGTTAAAGAATGATATAGACGTTCTACTGTACGACCTCGACCTTGTAAATAATTCTCTTTCGTATATCACAATTGACTATTATCTTGACTGGAACAACGAAAAAATTGAAGAAAAATATGACAGCTGTTATGAAGATTTCTATGCAGTTTATGAAATTATTTCGTATGTCTTTACTGTTTGCAGTCTCTCCGAAGAATACGGACATCTTTTTGACGAATTTGTAACGAACGATATGGTTGAATATTATGAAGATATGACCATGGAAACCGTTGAGGAATATGCAAGGGAAGATTATCAGTTTATGGATATATATCTTGATGACTATTATGATACAGCATACAGTGATAAAATTGACGACGACGAAAAAAATCTCTTGTGTGCGAAAATTTATCTTGATATTCTTGAAAATTATGATACTGAATCTTTCTATGAACAGTACTACCGTGACTATACACCAGATGAAGTAATTGAACTGTGTGACGTTATACGGAGTGAAATAGTACCAGTCTATAATCAGCTTTTTGAAAGGCTCTATGGCCTCGACGAGATTGATGACATAATAGATTCCCCCGTTTACTTTGAAAATCCGTTTGAGGAAATACTGAAATATTCGTCACGGCTTTCGCCTGACATAGAAAAATCTGCCCAAAAAATTCTTGACGAAAATCTATATACAATTGCGTCGGGCGACGAATGTTATGATGGTTCGTTTACGGTTGATTTGACTGCTCAGAACAGTGCTCTTGTCTATGTCTATGACGACGAATTTTTTGAAGGTTTTCTTACTGCTGTCCATGAATTTGGACATTTTCATGCGTCTTTCTATGATGATACGACAACTTTCAGACAAATGAACAATCTTGATATTGCCGAAATTCAGTCACAGGGTCTTGAACTACTTTTCATGCAATTTTATGACGAAATTTATGGAAAACAGTCGGACGCTATGAAAATCATCAAAACCGCAAGTATACTGGAATCTGTAATCACCGGTTTTTTCATAGGAGAATTTGAATATACTGTACTTGAAAACCGTGATGAAATGTCACCAAAGGACGTTATTGAATGTTATAACGAAATAATGGGCGATTTGAGTGAAGATTTACCGTTTTACTATATAACGCACATCTTTGAACAGCCGGCTTATTACATCAGTTACGGAACTTCTGCCCTTGCGTCTTTTGAGATTTTTGAAAATCCAGACAAGGCTATTGAACTCTATGAAAATATTGCGGAAATACCGTGCAATTCGGACGAATATCAGTTTAAATCCGCACTTGAAAAATGTGGTTTCAGCGATGTTCTCAATGAAGAATATATAAAAAATCTTGCGGAACATATAACGGCATTTTCCGATGAAATTATAGGATAAAAATAAACGGACGTGTAAAGAGCGGCACTCATAAAGAAGTTTTTGCCATAGCACTTATGATTTTCAGTCAAAAGCGCTATGGTGTTTCTATTGACAGTGTAACGACTTTGACGTATAATTATTACTAAGATAAATCGGTATTTTTAAGGAAGTGAAATAATAATGTGTATTGAATGTTATATTGATGAAAATAGAATAACACCGCTGTTAAATCCGATAGAATGTTTACAAAATCATACGCAATATATTTGTGGGACTTGTGGACGGTGTATCTGTATTGAACGTGACCCTAAACGTGGACTGCAAAGATGGAATTTTCCTTTCAAATCATTAGAAATTGCAAAAATGTATTTGCGTACTGCTGATTACAGTATGAAAAAATCTTGTGGTATTTATGAAATAGAAAGTGAAAACGGCAGACATTCTTATAAAATTTTTGCAAGTGATAAGGATTTGCAGTTATACTTAAAAAAGAATAAAGGTAAATTTTGTAAACGTATGAAACCTATTTTCACTGTTGCAGAATATAAGGAATATGCAAATACAAAAATACAAAAATTGACTTCTGATGAAGTACAGAAATATATGTCAGAACGATAAATTCTGATATATACGGATAATCGAATAATAACAACAAGCCCCGAAGCAGTTATAAATAATTGCTTCGGGGCTTAAACTTCTTTATGAGTATCGAATTAAAAACGTCCGTTTTTTTGTATGATTATTCTGTTCTCAGTGCTTCGACAGGGTCTTTCTTCGATGCAACTCTTGACGGAATAAGTCCGGCTATAAGTGTAAGAACCATACTTATAACAACAAGTACAATCGCTGCTGAAACAGGTACATAAGCATTGAGAGTGTCGAGAGTAGTTATTGAATGAATTATTAAGTTTATCGGAATTGTCAGCAGTGCAGAAACTCCTATACCTATAAGACCGGCAGTAAGTCCGACTATGAGAGTTTCGGCATTGAACACTGTAGAAACGTCGTGTTTTGACGCACCGATAGCTCTTAGTATACCGATTTCCCTTGTACGTTCAAGAACTGAAATATATGTGATAATTCCAATCATTATAGACGAAACTACAAGAGAAATTCCCACGAACGCAATAAGAAGATACGATATACCGCTTATAATTCCTGTAACGGACGACATGAGAAGTGCCACATAGTCCGTATAATGAATAACATCATCTTCACTTACAGAATTATTGTAATCTGTAATTAAATCGGCTATACTGTCTTTGTCCTCAAATGTCTTTACATATATGTTGACTGATGACGGGTCTGAGATATCAATTTTACCAAGAAGTCTGAGATTTTCCTCATATGTTGAATCTGATAATTCAACAGGTGTGAAATTCTCATAAACCTGAATATATGCTTCATCAGAAAGTTTCATTTTATCAAGTTCCTTGGCAAGCTCCTTGTCGGAATATTCAGTAAGCTTTTTTTCCGTTTCGGCTGTAGCCTGCTCCATATACTGTATACTTACCACACCGATTAAAGCTTCACCGAACTCGTCTTCACTCATAGTCTTGATATAGTCGGCAATCTGTGAACTTTCAACGCCCATCTGCTGTGCGTAAAATTCAGCAACGGCGGTTTGTTTATCGCTGTCAGACATTTTTGAAATTGTTTCCTGCACTGCTTTCTGTATTTCAGATTCGTCAGGAACTGATGCAACAAACCGATAAATTTCAGCTTTCTGTTTATCATCTGCATTTTTCAAATAATCCTTTGCAACTGAAACTTTTTCTTTTTCGTCGGGTTCTTTGTAACCGTCTGTCATGAATTTTGAACCGTTAATAATATCCGTTTCGGGATTTTCAGTCTGAGCCTTTACAATGTCACTGTTTTCAGCCTGTTCTATTACGTGCTTTGTCAGCATGGGTGTATAAGCGATATACCCGTTTATCATACCTGCTTTTACGTCTTCGTTCGGACGTATAAAACCGACTATTTTAAGTTCAGTGCCTATATTTTCCGAGCTGTAAAGAAAGTCAAGACCCGTTTCTGTTTTGGTAAGGTCCGTATAGCCGTTACCGTTTTCATTCTGTTGATAGTACTCGCAAGGCAGAATCACCTTGAATTTCTTGTCAGTGATTTCGTCAAAATTCCATTCAGTCTGACCATAATCGTCAATAGTCTCTTCATTCATTGCTGACTTGAGAATACTGGAAAAATCGTCAGTATTTTTCAGACCCATTGCATAGGCTATAATATCAGGAAGCTCATTGTTTTTTGTAAGTACAACCACCGCTTCATCATAGTTTTCAGGCCATCTGCCATTAACGACATTATACTGATTTTTGATAATGTCATTAACCTGAGTACCGTCCTCAGACGCTATCAGTTCGGTCATTACATCAAGACCCATCATGGCAGTCTGCATACTTGTCATCGAATTATTCATAGCCATTGACATATATTCAGAGTCATTAATTCCAAGAGCCTTTGAATACATATCCATAAAATCAACCTTTATAATTTCACCGTCTGGAGTTTGAGTGAAAACCGGCATATTTACATCATAATTATNTGAAATCGCNGTAGTCTTGNCTTTGATAGTCTCGTTGCTGTCAACGAACNNCTTGATTTTTTTCATATTATTGACCTGTTTTGCTGACGAATGCACAGTATTGAACATATCATAAATAGCAGTATTTGCATATANCGTATCTGAATCATAATTTTTCTGACTTTCTTCGTTCGCATTTCCCATCATTGAGGCAAGCAACTCTGATGTATCAGTAGTTTCCCTTGTAATCTGCAAAGGATACGACGACAGTGTTTCTTCCTGAACATTGTTTATATAGTCGTTTACACCCGTCGAAAGAGAAAGAATAGTTGCAATACCTATAATGCCTATAGAACCCGCAAAAGCCGTTAAAAGAGTACGCCCCTTTTTGGTCATAAGGTTATTCATGGAAAGCGAAACCGCCGTACCGAAAGACATGGAAACTCTTTTCTTTGAAGCTTCTTTTATTTCAGTTTCTTTTTCCGGTGTATACGGGTCGCTGTCGTCCGTAAGCTGACCGTCTTTGATACGAACTATTCTCGTTGCATATTCTTCGGCAAGTTCGGGATTGTGCGTAACCATAATTACCAGCTTATCCTTAGCTATTTCCTTAAGAAGTTCCATAACCTGAATACTGGTCTCGCTGTCCAATGCTCCTGTAGGTTCGTCAGCAAGGAGAATATCGGGATTGTTTATCAATGCACGGGCAATTGCAACTCTCTGCATCTGTCCGCCCGACATCTGATTAGGTTTTTTATGAAGCTGATTTCCGAGACCCACTTTTTCCAGTGCTTCTTTTGCACGTCTTTTTCTTTCGGACTTTGAAACGCCCGAAATAGTCAAAGCAAGTTCCACGTTTGCAAGTACATTCTGGTGCGGAATCAGGTTATAGCTCTGAAAAATGAAACCTATTGAATGATTACGGTAAGCGTCCCAGTCTCTGTCCTTGTATTTTTTTGTGGAAACACCGTTAATTATCAGGTCACCGGAAGTATAATGGTCAAGACCTCCGATAATATTCAGCATAGTCGTTTTTCCACAGCCGGAATGTCCGAGAATAGCCACAAACTCGTTTTCACGGAAAGTCACGTTTACGCCGTTAAGAGCTGTGACCTTGTTTTCTCCGCTTCCGTACTGTTTAAAAATATCTTTCAGTTGAAGCATTGCATTTTTCCTTTATTCATTGAGATAAGCTATATTATAGCACATTAACAAAAATATGTCAATTATTTTCACAAAAATTTCATAAACCCAGTTAAATAAATCTTTACCTAATAAAGCACCTCCGCATATTTCAGCGGAGATGCCTTTTATCTGATTATTTCATACCGTATTTTTTAAGAAGATTCTGAATCTTTTCATGTGGGTCAATAATTTTTCCTATTGAAACGTCGTGATTGATAGCTTCAATAAAATAAGCGATATACTTTGAAACGTCAACTTCATGAAACCACGGTCTACTGAGGAGTTCAGGAGTTCTGTAAGTGAGATTTGTACCGAACACACCGTCAATATAGCCTTCTTCATATGCCTTGTCGAACTTTTCAAGACCGTTTGTGAAAATAGCATAAGTAGCGTATGTAAAAATTCTCTTTGCTTTCTTTTCCTTGAGACTGTAAGCAAGGTCAAGCATTGACTCGCCTGATGAAATAATGTCATCGGCAACAAAAACGTCCTTGCCCTCAACAGAGTTTCCGAGATATTNGTGAGCAATGATNGGATNTCTGCCGTTTACGATAGTTGAATAGTCACGTCTNTTGTAGAACATACCCATTTCAACACCGANAACAGNCNNNTAATACATATTTCTGTTCAAAGCTCCTTCGTCGGGGCTGACAATCATGAATTTATCCTTAGAACAGTCAATATCCTTGATATCTTTNANCATAGTTTTAAGAACCTGATATGTAGGCATTACGTTGTCAAAGCCCNTAAGCGGAACAGCGTTCTGAACTCTCGGGTCATGAGCGTCAAAAGTAACGATATTTGAANCGCCCATTGCTTCAAGTTCCTGTAAAGCACAAGCGNAGTCAAGAGATTCACGGTAACTTCTTCTGTGCTNTCTGCCACCATAAAGATTAGGCATAATCACAGTAATTCTGTGAGCCTTACCGCTTGCTGCCTGAATGATTCTCTTTAAATCCTGATAATGGTCGTCAGGA
Source organism: Clostridia bacterium (assembly GCA_009177225.1). Classification (GTDB taxonomy): domain Bacteria; phylum Bacillota; class Clostridia; order Oscillospirales; family Ruminococcaceae; genus Ruminococcus. The sequence goes on along the minus strand of WFLZ01000339.1, from coordinate 1,402 downwards.
GACATGGCATTTTCCATACCGAAATAATTGTACTTGATATTGTAGTTACCTACATCAACAATTATAAAGAGGTCTTTACCTCTGATTGTGGACTTGATAAGACCCTTACCGTCGCCTGAAGAAAATCGAGGACACTCGCTTTCAACAAGAAAAGTATCTGTNTCATATCCTGCCTTACCCGACCATTCAACAAGATACTTGTCGATNTTTGCACCGATTTCCTTAANGCTTTCCATAGCGATAACGCCGATAGGTGCAACATTTGATTGGCTGCTGAATAAATTTTCACNTGAAGCTGTCATAAANTTTTTCCTTTCAGTTTTTATATTAACCTGTTAAAAATAAGCTTTTTACTTGCAGAAATTTTCAATATAACTTTCAATATCTTCTGCTATAATCTGCTTTGCAACATCTGCGTGTTCCACTTCATTAACAGCAGTTGTTTTATGTTCAAGTTCTTTATACACGGTAAAAAAGTGGCTCATTTCGTCAAAAATATGCTTGGGTATCTGGTCAATATCCTTGTACATATTATAGTTAGGGTCATCAAAAGGAATAGCAATAATTTTGTCATCATGATGACCATTATCAAGCATTCTTATAACGCCGACCGGATAACATTTTACAAGGGTAAGGGGGATAAGCTTTTCAGAACAGAGAACAAGCACATCAAGCGGGTCATTATCGTCTGAATAGGTTCTCGGAATAAAACCGTAGTTGGCAGGATAATGTGTAGAAGTATGAAGGATTCTGTCCATTTTTATAAGACCGGTATCCTTGTCAAGTTCATACTTGATTTTACTGCCCTTTCCGATTTCTATAACTGCGTAGAAATGTTCCGGACTGATTCTTTTGGGGCTGATTTTATGCCATATATTCATTTATTTACCTCCAATAATATTCAGATTTCGTTACCGGAATCCAAAAATATATTATATACTATAAATAAGTATACCATGTTTTCATAATTTGTCAATAACGCTTTGAAATTTCGGCATTATGATGTAAAATATCAAAAATTACCGTAAAATTTTCAGNTTTTGTNACTCCTGAATCCAATAAATCATAAANAAANGTATCAGTAAAATGATGNTATTAANAAANAATNAATATTGNTAATAATTAATATNTTATAATTCTATTGATTTTTTTTAAAAATTATTGNAGAATATATATAAAGAGTTTTTTAAGGAGATGATATTATCATGCCCGTTTACAGAATCGCNGTAATCATCNCAGGTATNGACCAGAGCTATCANAGTACAATTCTGAACGGCATTTCCAATTCTTATGATTAATGTTCAGTCCATGTAGAAGCGTTTATTTCATTCATCGGGTCAATGGGAAATCTGACCAATTACACTAGAAAATTTAATATTTTCAATCTGCCTGATTGCAGACA
>WFLZ01000281.1 GCA_009177225.1 Clostridia bacterium | reverse complement strand
CAGAACAACAGCCCGGTGTATGATAACATCGAGATCCTCTCGATCGAGCTCGGCGGCGTGAAGGGGAAGGGCAGCTACAGCTTCCCGGCAGCTTCCACCAGTGCATCAGCACGCGGCGAGTGGACAATTGATGAAAGCGCAGCAGACCGCAGCTTCCAGCTCGAAGGCCTCGGCGTGAACCTCGGCGCATGCGACAGCAGCCTCCAGGGAGAGAAGGTGGCGATCAGCACCACTACTGGCGAGAAGGAAAACGTGATGATGCTTATCCCGCAGACCGTAGAGGAAGGGGCATACATCAAGGTGAAGACAAGAATGACATTGGCAGGATTCCCTGACAACAGCTATATCTCCGAGGAGATTATTCCGATCTCAGCAAACTGGAAAGAGGGTCAGCAGTACAACTACAACATCGCGTGGAACGCGACCCCGATCAACTTCAGCGTAAGCGTAGCTGACTTCCGCGAAGTGACCGCCAGCGCAGAGTAAGGAACCCAAAAATGATTGTTTGAAAATGTGAAAATTGAATATATGACTTACATGGTAGTATGTAGCCGGGTGCCTGTGAAGGTCCCCGGCTATTTTTTTTCAAACTTGAACCATTTTGAACCACGCCCTCTCTTGCGCAATCGAATAGATGTTGTTAATTTTGCCAAGTTCGCAGTCGTATGCTATAGAACATGCAAAAATATTGGGCATTCTTCAAAAAAAGTGTTAACTTTGCATTGTCTCTATCGTCAACGGCCACCAGGACCCATCCTGAAAGAGATCGGGATGTGGCGATAGCGACAACGCCAAAGGCATTTTGCCGTTGTCCTGAGTATCGAAATCGCCAAAACTGCATACTTGAGGGATAACTGTGAAGGATGCCCATTTTCTGGATATCCACAGGATATGGATGGAGTGTATCCATTCATATCGAAATCATATCCGGACGTGGGGCTATGCAGTCTTCAGTTCTCTCAAGGAAGGTGTTTGGCGATACCTGATACTCAAGGACGTGATGCAGAATAGCCTCACGTCTTTGGCGTTTTTATAGGATTAGCGCAGTGGGGCCGCAACATCGTGAAATCAAAAGCAGCAACCGCCATGTCGAAAGTATTCAGAGTGACCCCGAAGCGCATCAAACGCGTCAACGGCACCGTCCTGACCCCCGAAATGTCCGTGACCGTAACCACCGCCATGCATACCACCACCCCCTTCTACAACGGAGCCAAAGAACTCCAGGAAGCCTACCAGCGCTTGTATGGTTTTGACTACCGCAAGGCCTGCTGCACTCAGTCCGATTTCGAATTCACTAAGCTTGACTGAATAATCTTTAAATATTTTCATTATTAATCTTCACATTCTTATTGAATGGTTCTAATACATAATTCCCTTAATATATCATGGTAATCAAATTTAAACTTAAAACAGAAGTGAAATCCAATGCTTCTGCTAGCGGATGTTTCGCTCGGTGTTGGAAAAATTGCGATTATGGCAATCCCGTTTGGTGTTAAAAATTTATCGATTTATCTATGANGGGTCGTTGTAGAAATAGAATTATTTCAAACGAGAAATGCTGAAAAAATTCTATATTTTGCGCGACCTCTCACAACATAATTTGAATATTTATGGCTCAAATAGAAGTGTCTGAAACTAAAAGATTTGACTTACCACCTTTTAAAAAGATATTTTATAAAAATAGATGTATAGTCGTTTCTCCCCTAACTGCCAAATGGTTAGTATTAGATAACAAACATCAAGAGGAATTCTTTGACATGTTAACAACCCATAGTGTAGGAGAGTCTTTAGACCAACATAGTGGCACNCTNAAAGATGCANAACACGTAGNGTTACNNNTGCTNCTGGTTGANTTTGAGAATAANAATACAATTTCCTTAGAGCCTCCAATGGCATTACATATTTATGTTACGAACGGATGTAATTTACACTGTGCCCAATGTTATATGTCAGCGGGAACAAAATTTGAAGATGAACTTTCAGAAAATGAAATACGTGAAATTCTTAAGGTGTTTTCTAAAGAAGGTGGACAACGTGTGACCTTCTCCGGAGGAGAGCCAACAATGAGAACTGATATTTTGAATGTAATTCGCTTTGCTAAACTTGAATGTGGACTTGAAACTGAAGTTTTTACCAATGGAATTCTATGGGCTGGAAAATCCAATACATTCTACAAAAATCTGTCTGAGATTTTAGATTTCATTCAGCTTAGCGTCGACGGATATTCGGAAAAAAAGAATAGTTCAATTAGGGGTAATGACATATTTGATAAAGTATTGGGCTCAATAGATAAGTATACTTCTGTAGGTATAAGAACCACTCTTGCCATAACCCCAAGATTCACTTATGAAAAGGAGGAAGTTGAGGAATACATTCAATTTGCTCACTCTATTTTGGNAAAAAATGATTCAAAACTTTTTAGACTTATAGTTTCAGCACGAATATTAGACGGCAGAGGTGAAAAACTTAGTGACTCCTACAAAATCAGACATCGTCGTTTAGTCAATCAAATTAATCTTGGCGTGTGGGGAGAAAATGCCGATACGGATATTTTAGAAATTCTAACTACATCAAATATTAAAAATAATTGTGCATATGGAAATGTGACAATAGCTGCTGATGGAAGAGCTTTTTTTTGCTCAAGGATAACAGAAATGAAAGAGTATGACAACATACGAAGAAAATCCTTTCGTTCCATAATTAAGAAAGCTCAGGAAGCTCAGAAAAAGTCACGAATTGAAAATCTTCATCCTTGCAATCAATGCGAACTGATGAATATATGTGGTGGAGACTGTAGAATTGAATATTTTAAGAACTTTCAGGATTGTTCAAATATTGACTTTGACTTGAAAAATCATAGAAATTGTAATCCAATGATAAAAAATGAGTTTTACGATTTGATGATAGAGTCTATGGAAAGATTGTATGAAACCTTGTGATCGTGCATTTACCTATCCCCTATACATAACGATTCTTTCTAACCAATATGAACGATTCTATGTTAATAAAACTTTTCAGAAGGAAAAAAGATTCTTCAAATCAAAGTGAAGTATTTGCCTCCCAACCAATTCAATCCGTTAAAAAAGACATACAACATAATATCAGTTTAGCTGATTGCACTACGATAGAAGAAGTTACAGAGGTGCTCTCCAAAATAGCCGCCACCGCTAATCAATCTCTTGCGTATGCACTCCAAGCTCAAATGCAACTAATAAAATATATTTCCTCCAAAGAATTGATTGGAAGCACTTTTGATTTATTGTTTTCCTATATAAGGAAATCATTGGAATGCGCCGACGATGAATATTCAAAATTCATAAAGGAAAGAACTGGATNGNATTCATTTTAACAATTTCATTAACTTTATGGATGCTAAAATAAAGTGGCAAGAAAACAATAACAGGAAAGAAATAGAAAATGACCTCCTTAATACTTCTAATGACTTCGTAAACAACATCCTAAAAACTGTAGGATATAACTACGAGAGACAACTAACTCCAGAAGAAAGATTTAAATTGAGGAAGATAATTTTTGATCCAGCCAACATTAACNATNGATGGTTTAAAAACTTTAAAAGACATTTGTTCAAAAATGATCACATAAGAGAGAAGAGAGTTGAATTTCTAAAAAGTTTAGATCTGTTAGCTCTTAAGCTTGAGACAAAACATCAGCTTCTTGGATCTAACGATATAATTGCAGGAATATTTCAAAATCATAAAGAAGAGTTGATAGAATTTCATTCCCCAGAATGGAAGATATATGAATCGAAAGCAAAAAAATGTCGGCGCAAATCCTGGGTCATGGCAATTCTGACCTTATTG
>WFLZ01000085.1 GCA_009177225.1 Clostridia bacterium | reverse complement strand
GTAGTATTCTATTATTTGTCTGAAAGAGATTGCAGTAATAATCTCTATCAGATGAGTGATATGCGCGAGTGGCTCAGTTGGTGGAGCGCGACCTTGCCAAGGTCGAGGCCGCGGGTTCGAGTCCCGTCTCGCGCTCTTTTTAATGAAGCGGGAACGTTGATAAATGATATGCTCCCCATATGGTAGACAATGGAAATATTCAAAACCTATCATATGAGGAGCCTATTTATGTCTAAAAGAAAATATAGTAAAGAATTTAAACTAAAGGTACTGAAGGAACACGAAGAAGGAGCCTCTTTCTATTCCCTAGAGAAAAAGTATGGCATCACATTAGGATCAGTAAAACGATGGAACTCTGCTTTCAAAGCGCATGGTGAAGACGTTTTAGCCCGTCAGAACAGTAATCTGTGCCGGTACACGGCAGAATTTAAGAAAGAAGTGGTCCTGGATTATCTGTCGGGCGGCGGATCCGGTCAGTCTGTCGCAGTAAAGTATGGCATCCATGCAGAAAGTACTGTTTTAAAATGGGTCAAGCAGTATAATAGTCATGTAGAATTAACCGACTCAAGAAAGGTTGGAGGTTACCTCATGACGAAAGATATCAAACCAAGAAAGACGACCCTTGAAGAACGTATCCGTATTGTAGAATACTGTATCACTAACTCAAACGATTATTCAGCCGCTGCTAAAGCATACAACTGTTCCTATGGGCAGGTTTACTCCTGGGTAAAAAAATATGAAGCTGATGGCGTAGAGGGCCTTAAGGACGGGCGTGGGCGTACCAAACCGGAAGAAGAACTCAGCGAAATGGAAAAGTTAAAGGCTGAAAACCGCCTGCTCAGGGCAGAAAAGAAGAAACAGCAGATGGAGATAGACCTGTTAAAAAAACTCGAAGAAATCGGGAGGAGGTGACTCTTAGAAGAACAAGACATCTTGATTCATATACCGCCATAAAAGAGCTTTCCGAAGAGCATGATGACTATCCGGTGAGTGAAATGTGCAGGATACTGGGGATTAACAGGGCAGCCTACTATAAATGGAAGAACCATGGAAACAGCCAGAATGACAATCTCAACGAACTTATTGCCCAAAAGGTAGAAAAAATCCATGCTGAGCATCCTGACATGGGATACAGACGGATCCGGGATACCCTTGAACACGATCACGATATCAATGTCAATGACAAAAGAATACTCAGGGTATGCCGGAAGAAAAAGATACAGTCCTATGTAAAACACAGGTATAACTGCTGCACAAAGCCGGCGTCAGACCCGGCATATGTTGCCGAAAATATCCTGAACCGGGAATTTAAATCAGACAGGCCTAATGAAAAATGGCTCACAGATGTGTCTGAATTCAAATACGGTACTGGAGAAGATGAAAAGAAAGGCAAAATATATCTTAGTGTAATATTGGATCTGTGTGGAAACAGGCCGATAGCGTTTGAATACAGTGACCACAATGATAATCCGCTTGTTTTTAATACCTTTGATAAAGCTCTTTCAGCTAATCCGGGTGCAAAGCCTGTTTTTCATTCTGACAGGGGATATCAGTATACCTCTAAAATATTCCGGCAGAAAATAGTTGATGCCGGAATGACCCAGAGCATGTCAAGGGTTGGCAGATGTATTGATAATGGTCCAATGGAAGGGTTTTGGGGAACCATGAAGCGGGAAATGTATTATGGCAGGAAATATAAGACAAAGGATGCATTGATAAAAGCAATCGAGGATTATATTGATTACTACACGAATAAACGGGTGCAGCGGAATCTGGGTGTTGTGACACCAATGGAATTTTACGAAAATAAGCGGCAGGAGGCCGCATAAAAAAATGCCCGGCACAACACCGGGGAGGCTGTAAAAAATCTTGTGTCTATGGGGAAATAATCTTTCCTGATATGAATCAGATATGTAGAAATTTGCTGTCAAATATCATCATTTTTATGTTGTCGAATTTCTTTTCTGATAATAGTATTGCCATTATTCTTGGTTCTATACATGATCCTTGAATTTTTTGCATGCTAAACAGACATTGGCAGTAAAAAATGATATGTGGGCGCTGCCCACACCCAGCCTCCGGAATGAGGCTGGGTATTTTTGGCAATACTGCTAATGTTACTGCATAAGACTGGAACACTTTTTTTATGGGATGGGGTTCCGGTCTTTTCTTTTATAAATACTGAGTCAGCCTCTCCCCATACAGGACGATCATCTGGTTCAGCACCTGATCCCAGTTCCTATACCGCTGGGTCCATTTTTTTATCACATTTCCACTGGCAAGATACAGCATCTTTTCCAATGCACTGTCACTGGGAAATACACTTTTTGTCTTTGTAACCTTCCGGTACTGGCGGTTAAGCCCTTCTATGATGTTCGTGGTATACATGATACGCCTGATATCATCCGAGAATTGAAAGAAGGAACTGACATCTTCCCAGTTGTTCTCCCAGTTACTTATCGCGTAGGGATATTTCTTTCCCCATTTTTCTTTAACCTTTTCCAGTTCTGANAGGGCAGATGTTTCATTCGGGGCATTATATACCGCCTTAAAATCAGAAGAAAATTTCTTCAGGTCATTGTAATTGACATATTTGAAGGAATTGCGCAGCATATGGATGACACATCTTTGTATCTGGGCATCCGGATAAACTGCACCTATGGCTTCCTTAAACCCTGCAAGCCCATCCACACAGAAGAACAGCACATCCTGTACGCCGCGGTTCTTTAAGTCATTCAGCATCCCCAGCCAGAACTTGCTGCTCTCATTAGCGCCTACAGTGATGCTCAGGATATCCTTGTATCCTTCTGCCGTGATTCCCAGAACGATATAAGCTGCACGGCTTAAGATACGCCCGTCTTCCCTGACTTTATAATGGATGCAGTCCATAAATACAAAAGGATAGACCGGATTTAAGGGACGTGACTGCCACTCCTTTATTTCCGGCAGTATCCTGTCTGTGATCTTGCTGACCATTTCCGCAGACAGCTCCATCCCGTAAATATCCTGTATCTGGTCATGGATGTCCCTTGTGCTCATGCCCCTTGCATAGAGGGATATCACTTTTTCCTCTATCCCGGAGATATCCCGCTGGTATTTCGGGATCAGCTTTGGCTCAAACTCGCCATCCCGGTCCCTTGGGACATCGATCTGGAATTCACCATACTGGCTCTTTAAGGTTTTCGGAGAGTGGCCGTTTCTCTTATTGGATGTCGGGGTATCCCCCTTCTGGTTCTTTTCATAACCAAGGGCTGCATCCAGTTCTGCCTCCATNAGTTCCTGAAGGATGNNCTTGAAGCTGNCTTTAAGCAGNCTGTAGACNNCGGCTACGCTGTTTNGGTTGTTATCTGCGATAATCTGTCGAATCTGCTCTTTTGATGCAGGCATAAAAAATCCTCCTTTTCGATAAGAATTGTCATATCTTGATTCTTACCAAAAAAGAGGTATTTTTTTCCAAAGACACAAACTATTTTACACTACC
>WFLZ01000246.1 GCA_009177225.1 Clostridia bacterium | reverse complement strand
CCATACAGTCCGGACTTGAATCCTATTGAAATGATGTGGTCAAAAATGAAAGCTTTTCTCCGCAAATTGAGATACGATACCGTTGAATTGCTTCATTCTGTAATTCCGGATGCTTTTTCGTCGGTTTCTATTTCTGATATTTCAGGTTGGTTTTCTGCTTCTGGATACTCTTTATCTTAAGTGGAATTGCTGTAGTTTCAAAATATCCTGCAATTATGGAAAGGGTGCAAAAAGTAAAAAAGTATTGACAAGTCATATAAATTGCGGTATAATAAAGATATATTGATAAGTTGATTATACTGTCGAAGAGAAGGGAGAATCTATATGAACTTTTGCAATATATTAGCAGTGTTATTGATATCTGGTAATTTGAATCCAGTTTCTGTTAATGATACTACTGTATTTGATAGCATCGTTTATAACGATATGTTTTTTAATATCAAAGAAGAGAATCCTGATGAATTAATTCTTATGGGGTATTCCGGAAATGATGAAACTCTTGTTATTCCTGAGCGTATCGAGGATTATACTGTTACAGCTATTGGTAATATGGTATTTAAAGATAATAAGACTATAAAAGATGTTACACTACCCGATACTATCAATTATTTCGGCTCTGAAGTATTTTGCGGTTCGTCACTGGTATCTATAAACATTCCAAAATCTTTAAGGGTAATTCCGGAGTATTCATTTTATGATTGTTCGGAATTAGAAACTGTTGATTTCCATGAAGATATAGTTTTGCTGGATTATATGGCATTTAAGAAAACTGATATTGAAGTACCAGATTATTTACATGATAGAGGTGCTCGTGGTATTGAGGAGTCTGATACATCTTGTAGCTTTTCTAAGGACGAATGGGAATATACTGTTGTATGTGAAGACGGTGATGCATATGCAAGAATAAATAGGTACAATGACTATTATACTAAAATAGTTGTGCCTGATAAATTACATGGTGCTCCTGTTACAGAAATAGACAGTCTTGTATTTAGAAATGTTAATATTATACCGAAATTAAAGAGCATTTCTTTTCCAGAAACTATAAAAGAAATAAACTTTAGCTTTAAAGATTCTTCTTTAGAAGAGATAACACTTCCGAATATTGATACTNTTAAAAAATCNCAGTTTGCAAATTGTAAGAATCNGAAAAAAGTGAACATAAANAGTACTTGTGAATCTTTTATCATAGAAGATAATGCTTTTGAAAATTGTTCTATCGACTCTATACCATGTCCTGAAACCTGTACCAGTATCAATATTGGGAATAATGCCTTTGCCCATACAAATATTTCTAAAGTACATTTTGACTGCGATTCTGTAATTGGTTCTGATGCTTTCACGGACTGTGTAAAGCTTTCATCTGTCATATTGAATAATTCTAATGTGCATTCAAGAGCATTTCGTGATTGTATTACACTTGATACAGTTATCATAAATGGTAACTCCAGTCTAGGAGAAGAAAGTTTCTATGATTGTCAGGCACTGGAAAACATTACTGTTGAAAATATTAATATACCTATGGCAAATGCAGTTAGTGAGTGCAAGAATTTTATGAGGATAAACAATCAGGATATTTTTGATATTACTACTGGAGACTTCCGTAAAGAACTGAAAGATTTTGCATTCAAGAATTTCTATGGCGTTGACGATGTGGGCTTCATGAATCTGTATGTCAAGGCACAGGCAGAAAAGATAATAGCTGAAATAACATCTGAAAACATGACTGATGTTCAGAAAATAAAGGCGGTTCACGACTGGGTNTGTAATAATACCGTTTATGATGACGGATTATCCGGCAATAAGAAAAATCATAATGATGCCTCTGTACTTATGAACGACTCCACCGTATGCGAGGGTTATGCAAGAATAGCAAATATTCTGTATGATACCGCAGGAATAGAAACTTATTATATAAGCGGTGTCGGTCATGCGTGGAATGTAGTTAAAGTCGGCAACAATTATTTCCATGTTGATACGACGTGGGACGACGGCGACAAAATTTCTTATGACTGGTTTATGAAATCAGATGATGAAATGAGAAATTCTGATGAATATCATGCTTCATGGAAAACTTATATTCCGTCATCACTGCATAGTTTTCAGCAAGGAAAGACATTACCAGAATGCAGTTACAGTATGGGAGATATTAATCAGGACAACTCTATTAATGTTGCAGACTTAGTAATGATGCATAAAGTAATTATTAATCAGAATAGTCTTGATTACGATAGTTATGTACTTGCTGACATTACTTTCGACGGGATTATTGATTCTTTCGATTTAGTCAGAATGAGACAGATGTTGATTGAACAATCTAATAATTATAATTAACAAGGAGGAAATGTGGATATTGTCATGAAGATAATTAAGTTATTAAGTATGCTGGTAGCTGGTATCTTAGTACTGAGTACATATGATGCCAATTGTTATGCAGTTAATGAGGAACTTTTTGGACTATATAAAGATTATTTTGAAGATAAAGTCGCTGTTGAAATAACTGATTATGAACCCGGTAGGTATGGAGGAGTAGAGTATACTGTAGTAGGTAAACCATTGGATAGAATCAGAATTATAATATCAACAAATTATGACATTAAATCGGATTTAGAAAACTTATTAAATAACTGCGGTATTGATAATAAGTTTGATATTATTCATAATACATTTTGGAGTGTCGATAACACACAGTATTTGACAATAAGTTTATACTCTGATAATCATAATTTGAATAAAGATACCTTTACTAAAATTTATGACACAGTAAAAGAAAAATATAACGTCT
>WFLZ01000027.1 GCA_009177225.1 Clostridia bacterium | reverse complement strand
AAAGCAGTCAACTTACCGCGTAGGGATTTATGTGCGTCTGTAACTTAACGACGAACGTGCAGGAGAATCTCTTTCGATTGAAAATCAGAAGAAAATGCTGCCGGAATATGTCAGCGGACAGCGCGGCTGGAATATTTTCGACATTTACGTTGATGACGGCTATTCAGGAACTACATTTGAAAGACCAGGAGTACAACGTATGCTTGACGATGCGAAAACAGGAAAAATCAACCTCATAATCTGTAAAGATTTGAGCCGTTTCGGACGAAATTATATTCAGGTGGGACAGTACACGGATTATATTTTTCCGATGTACAATATTCGCTTTATTGCACTGAATGACGATATTGATACGGCAAATTCTGACAGTGCGTCTATGGATATGATGCCGATTATGAACGTCTTCAACGAATGGCACGCCGCCAATACAAGCAAAAAGTTGAGAGCCGTTTTTGAAAGTAACGCAAAATCAGGAAAATATATGACAACATTCTGTGCATACGGTTATGAAAAGGGTACGGACGAAAATTTCACACCTGTCATTGACCCGTATGCAGCAAATATCGTTCGTAGAATCTTTGAAATGCGTGCAAGCGGAATGAATGCTAAAAAGATTGCGGACGTTCTTAACGGTGAGCATATCGTCCCTCCGCTTGATTACAAATACGATAAAATCGGCAAGGAATATCCACTTTATTCGCACCATTTATGGAGTTCCCAGACGATAAAGCGTATTCTGAAAAATCAGATTTATCTCGGTCACCTCTGCCAGATGAAACAGACCACTGTAAGCTATAAAAATCATAAGGTTATCAACAAGGATATGGAAGACTGGATTATCGTTGAAAACAATCATGAGCCGATTATTTCGCAGGAATTGTGGGACAAATGCCGTGAAGTAGATGCGTCCGTGAGTAACGGAAAATGTACGAAAGAACGTACTACAAAGCCTCTTTCGGGATTGTGTTACTGCGACAGCTGTGGTGCGAAAATGAAACAGCATAATTCATCAGGTGCAAAAAATCCAATGGGTTACGTCTGCGGACTTCACGCACGTTACGGCAAAAGCTACTGCACCTCGCACTATATCGTAATGCACGGAATTGAGAGTATCGTTCTTGCTGACATTCAGCGACAGATTGACCTTGTGCTGAATGATGATGAGGCAAAAGCAAAGTATCTCGCTCACAAGCAGGGTTCTCTCGCCGTCCAGAACGCTGAAGATAAAAAAAGACAGCAGGAAATTCACAAGTGTATCGGTGACCTCGACAGGCTGATGCAGAAACTCTATGAAGACAGAGTTCTCGGAAATATGCCCGATAAAATCTGCTCGGACTTTATTATGAAGTATCAGCAGGAAAAGGAAGATTTACAGAGAGAACTTAATGACATCATCAGACGAACGGAAACGGCTTCTAAGGACGAACAGGACGTTGACGAGTATATCCGCCGTCTGAAAAGCTATGCGGGTGCTGAAACGCTTACAAGGCAGAACCTCAACAGCTGAAACAGGCTGATTATTTTATGAAATTTTACTTGTCCATTTTTGGCGGTCACATTATTTCCGGCACGCGCTAACTCCCAATCTGTTTTCTGCTCACCAAAAACTGTAAGCCAACTAAATGGGCAACTATTTTTTATTTGTTGATTTTTATGTTATTCTGCGGTAAATAGAGGTTTCTGCTGTCCACAAGATGATTGTCAATGAATTTGTAGTAGATGTCAATCTTACGAGGTGCACCGTATTTTTCAGGACGTTCATAGACCACGATATACTCAATAAGTTCAAGACACATTTCACGGGTAAGCTCCTGCACATCAACGTATTTTTTCAGTCGCTGAATAAACATCTCAACATCATGTGTTTCTTTGTTGAACTGCTGTTCGCTGTTTTTGATTTCGTCCACTTTTGTGACAAGTTCCTTATGTTCGGCAAGATATTTTTCGAGCATCTTTGTGCTGAATTCCTCTGGCAGTCGTCCGAGCATACGCTCCTCATAAGTCCTGCTGATTATCGTATCAAGCTCTTTAATGCGGTTTTCTGCTGTTATCAGAAGTTTCATATTGTCAGCATTCTGCTTTTCGTAAAGTGAATTTTTCTTCTGTAAGTACATCTGCCTTGCCGTATTCTCATCTTCAACAACAAGTTTAGCCCTTGCACGAATATCCGCAAGAACAAGGCTCTCAATCAGTTCACGCATAATGTGGTGAGACGTGCAGACCGATTTGCCGTGATTTGCGTAGTAATTGCAGGAATACGAAACAACTGCGTATCTGCCACGTTTTTTTGACGTGTGATAGGTGGTACACTTCTTTAGTTTTGAACCACAGTCCAAACAGTACATCAAGCCACAAAGTGGAAGAATTTCACCATTTCGTGTAACTTTGCCATGACTGTTGGAATTGTTTACTTCCTGTACTTTGTCCCAGAGTTCCTGCGAAACAATGCCCTCAAAGGCATTTTCTTTCACTATCCATTCAGACTTGTCACGGACATATTTCTTGTGGTTTTTGTATGAAACCGTTGTGTATTTCTGTCCCACTATCGTTCCTACATAAATCGGATTGTGAAGAATATCACGTACCATTCCGGCACTCCATAAATGCGTTGTCGGATAGGGATTAGGCTTGCCAAGTCGCTGATACATATAATCGGACGGCGTAATGGTTTTATCAGCATTCAGAGACTTTGCAATCTGCGGAGAGCTTGCACCTTTTGCTCTCATTTCAAACATTCTGCGGACGTTCGGAGCAGTGTTTTCGTCAATTACGGGAGTACGGTTTTCGTCTGTTCCTACGAGGTAGCCATAGGAGGCAAACGAGGCTGTATATTTGCCATGCTTTGCGTTTGCCTGCATTGTTGCACGGACTTTTTTTGATGTGCTTGCTGCGTGCCATTCGTTGAATAAATTCACAATCGGCATCATTTCAAAAGCAGTGCTGTCTCTTTCAAGCGTATCTATGTTGTCGCTCACAGCAATAAATCTGATGTTGTATGACGGAAAAATGTAGTCAACATACTGTCCGACTTCGATGTAATTTCTGCCGAAACGTGACAGTTCTTTCACGAGGATAAGATTGATTTTTCCCATTTTCGCATCATCAAAAAGTCGCTGTACACCCGGTCTTTCAAATGTCAATCCCCCTTATGGAAACNCTTGCTTATAAAAAATCACTTATATAAATTANTATTGTCATTCATCGGTGCNTNGAGCAGTTTATANTGAATATAAATATCTCTCGGCTCGTCCGGTCCTACATAGCGGTCAACCTTGACATACTCAATCAGTTCATTGCACATCTCACGGGTAAGGATTTCCGCATTCTCAAAACTTCTCAGTCGTCTGATAAATTCATCCACATCGTTGCTGTCCTGCTTGACCGCTTCAATATTCTGTCTGAGTATATCACGCTCTGAAGTCAGTTTTTCTTTTTCCTGCTGATAGTCATTCAGAAGTGAAATGCACATATCCTCAGGTACTCTGCCCATAACCTTATCCTCATACGCTGCGTGAATCAGCCTGTCAAGTTCAGCAAGGCGGTGTTCTGTTGTACGAAGTCGTTTTGTGTCAGTGGCATTCTGTTCTGCCTGCTGTCCCGACTTGTGTTCAAGAAAAATCTTCTTTGCCTTTTCCTCGTCAACTGTAAGACTTATTTTGGAGCGAATATCACGAAGTACAATCTCCTCAATTACAGCAAGAGGAATATAGTGCGTGGAACAGTAACCCTTTCCGGCTCTTGCATACAATCCACAGACGTATACTTTTTTGTTTGCACGACCGTTTTTCTTCATCTTGTTGCCACAGTCGGCACAATAGCAGAATCCCGAAAGAGGATTCATAACTCCGTTGCTGCACGTTTTTCCTCTGCTGACGGAATTTCCGAGTTCTGCACACTTATCCCACAATTCCTGTGATACTATTGGTTCGTGGGTATTCTCAACAATTACCCATTCAGACGGGTCTTTTTTGATTTCCTTGTGGTTCTTATGTGATATGGTTGTTTTCTTCATCTGTACCAGCTTACCCGTATAAACAGGATTCTGAATCAGCGTTTTTACAACACAGCTGTCCCAGACTTTCAGGGTAAACTTTGGATTTTCTCTGCCGAGATTGTGATAACGGTATTCCGATGGTGTCNGAATNTNTTCNTTATTCATCACTTNTGNGATACCGTTATAGGGCATNCCTGTTGCTCTCATTTCAAAGATACGACGGACAATTCCGGCTGCTTCCGGGTCAATTACAAGAGTATGACTTGGTGAATCAGAACGGATATAACCATATGGTGCAAATGAACCCATATAATTTCCTGCTTTTGCATTTGCAAGGAATACGGCTCGTATCTTCTTGCTGGTAGATGCACTATGCCATTCGTTAAAAAGATTGACAATCGGCATCATCTCCAGAGCTGCACTATTACGGTCAGCGGTATCAACACCGTCATTAAGAGCGATAAAACGAATATTATTCATCGGAAAAATATAGTCGATATATCTGCCGACCTCAATGTAATTACATCCAAATCTTGATAAATCCTTGACCACGATAATATTGATTTTTCCCGATTGGGCATCATCAAGCAACTTCTGGACACCCGGTCTGCTGAAATCCGTTCCAGTATAGCCGTCATCGATATATTCATCTACAAGATTCCAGCCTTTTTCCTGCACAAACTTTGTTAAAATCAGTTTCTGATTGTCAATTGAAAGTGAATCCCCCTCACGCATATCCTCCTGTGACAGGCGTAAATAGATTCCAACATTGTTTTCGGTCTGCTTTGCCATAATATAACTCCTTTCAAAATCAAAGCAGAGCCAATTCGATATTACTATTATAGCGCGCAATACCGAATCAGTCAATACTTTTTTTGGCATTTTTTACGCTGTAACAGTTTCATTTTGTTTCAGAGCATATTGCATCGCAAGACGCTCCATGACTTCATTGATGTCTTTGTCACCAACACAGAAAGAATGGACGGTATATGTCACACCATTAACCTCATAAACAGCGGTATGCTCACGGGTATTTCTGTACTGCTCGTCAAGCTCCTGCATTGTTTTATTTTTCATAGCTTCTTTTCTCCATTTCGGAACGGCTTTGCTTTCTCTTTTTTCTTGCCGTTGAATTTTTATAAATCAATTATAGCATACCGAAAAAGAAAAATCCAGCCGCAGAATCAACGAAGTTCAGACTGAATTTTCAAATTCCGTTCCGCAAATTGCACCGATGAAAATTGAATCTCAAATTTATCTGGTATTGTTATCATAAGGAAGTAAAACTCAATTATCCCTACAGAAAAAAATTAGAAATCGCATAGTACCAATCATAAAAAATGGAGATTTTTTGAGAATGGAATCTCAAAAAAATGAAACTTCGCCCACAAGGGCGAACTCAAATGTAGCAAGCTCGGTATCATGTGGGTACAGAAGCTGTAAACCCACATGATACAACGCTTGCAAGTGGAAACCCCTTGAACCCCGATTTTTAAAAAAAGAATGATGTCAGTTGACAGAAAAAGAAAAAATANAATTATGCAAAATGCTTATCCTATATTATTACTATGNTAAAAAGAATACACTTACACGANTTTGATATTATTGAGCAAACNGATTCAAGTTTGACAGAGCAAAATGGGAAACAGCAAACAAAAAAAGCTGATACACTTTTTGAGGTATCAGCCTTATTTTATATAGATAAAAATTAAATTCTAATCGCAGAGAGTATAATAATCTGTAGTATATGGAAAATAATTTTCCTCTGTGTGCATAATATTTTTATTATATTTTTCGCATAACGGTCTGAGATACTCAATCAAAAAATTTATAATATTTTCATCAGGGTCCTCTGTTCTTGTACAATAGTAAAATCCGCTTATGCACTCGGAAACATCTAAATATTCCTCGTCGTTTTTTAGAAATATTATGGGGTCACCTTTTTCAATGATATGATAAAGCTGTTTCAAAGTAAAACGTTCAGCAGGTATATTCAACGTGACATCACGGAGATTACAGGAAAAACTTTCTTTAACAGTAACATCTTTTTTCTTTGTTTTTCCTTTATGGGAATGTACGATATTTTTCTCTTTTACTACTTTTTCCGGCTGTTTGGCAAACTCATTTCTGATAATTTCGTATATATCACGGTCAATATTTTGCCTGTTCATCTGGTATGTATCATCACTGTAGGCGACAATACGATGTACATAAATTCCGCATTTGTGGTATTTTTCAACCTCGCTGTGTTGCAGAATTTCATATCGTTCAGACAGTTTTTTTAAATCAAAAATCAATCCTATACCATAAAATGCATAATAACTAAACCATACAAATTCCTGTTCTTTTTCGGTAAAAGGATTCAGTGCAGAGGAATAAGGAGTCAGTTTTTCACTTTTCAGAATATCTTCTATTTCATATTCCTCACCGTAGTACAGTTCATTTTCACGCATTTTGCCGTACTCAAATGGGTCAAATGGAACTTCTATAATTTTCATAAAATTATTTCCTTAGAGCCTGTTCAGTATCTGTTCAAAGAGAGAAAAAAGTGGTATAATGGAATAAATAAAACCATGAAAGCGGGAAAACGATGAGAAAAGAATATCCAAGTGACATCAGCAGAAAGCAA
>WFLZ01000217.1 GCA_009177225.1 Clostridia bacterium | reverse complement strand
ATTATAAGGTCATTCATGGCGAAGAGATACATATTTTTGAAAAGCTCGGTGAGGTTCGGCATATCTCAAAAACGCTTACTGACAGCGGAATTGTCATCACAAAACTGAATGAGGAAGGTCAGAACTTAGAGGACTACTATCTTGAAAAGGTAGGTGACAGTCATGAATAATATCATAAAGTCGCAGCGACTCATCTGCAAAAAGAATATTATTTGGATCGCCGAATTATTATTGATAACTTTGTTTTTTTCCTTCGTCAATGTTTTTTCAGAGGAAGGAATCAGCGGCTTATCACTGCAGACGCTTGCAGGAGGCAGCTTCATTCCGATTGTACTGATGGGATTTATACCGACCTTGGTGATCGGCTTCAGCTATACGCAGCGGATCCAGATGTATGAGATCATGGCAGGCTTCAGACCGCATCAGATCATGCTTGGAAAAGCAGCAGTCTATCTACCGATCACGGTCGCATATCTGGCTGTGGTAACTGCGGTCTATCTCATCGCTGACAGCAGCACTGATATGATACGCCTTCTGATCCTGTTCTGGATGCTGTGCCTAAGATTTACGCTGTGTGTGATATTTTTGAGTCCGCTCTTAAAGGAGCAGATTTTCATGCCAATGTTTTCTATTACTGTGCTGATGGCCATGCCGATTTATGTTGAAATCGACGGTTCTCTGGAAGGATTTTCACACTCGGTATTTTCATTCACCTGCTTTGGACAATGCGGTCTGCTCGGCGGTGGGGTCACGTACAGCTTTATGGCTAAGGTCATTATATCCTCAGTGATTGCCTGTGTGGTTTACTACCTGATCGGCTATCTCACGCTGAAAAAGAAGATCGACCTTGAACCGCACCCACTTAAATAACAAAAGGAGGTACACGCTATGGAAATTCTGCTTGAAACAGTATGCGTGTGCCCCCTTGTCATTTTATTATTTGTATTATGGAAATATATCTCGCTCAAACACAATATCCGTCATTTCTCGCAAGAACTTGAAAAGCTGAAAGACTCGGATTACAGGCAGCCCGTCAAGGTCATGGATTTCGATAAGGATATAGTGGAGCTTGCTGTGAAAGTCAATGAACATACCGATATTCAGCGGCAGCTTGGCAATGAATATGAGCAGAGCAAGAAACAACTCGGAACGGTTATTTCGGGTATCTCCCACGACTTCCGCACACCGCTGACAGCTTCACTCGGCTATCTGCAAATGATCGAGAAAAGCGGCGAGCTGTCGGAGAAGAATGCGGAATATCTCGCTATCGCTATTCAGAAGAATAAGTATCTCAAAGAGCTGTCCGATGAGTTTTTTTATCTTACAAAAATCGAGTATGGCAAGGAAGAATTGCACATTGAAGAAGTGGTTCTCAGTAATCTACTGACGGAAACAATACTTGAAAAGCATTCATGGATAGTAGAGAGAAATATCGGATCAGACTTTGATATACAGGACGGCATCGTGATACAGACCGACCTGAGAAGTATTACAAGAATACTTAATAATCTTATGTCCAACGCTCAGAAATACTCTGCTGACAGTTTCGGCGTTACGGTGAAAAGTGAAAGTGAACGGGTGACGCTCTGCGTTTTCAATACACTTTCAGATAGCACTTCGGTGGATATTGACAGGGTATTTGAGCCGTTTTATCGTATGGACGCACGGACAGCAGGTGGCTCTGGACTTGGTCTGTATGTGGTGAAGCTGCTTTGTGACAGGCTTGGGTGGACGGTTACGGCTCAGATCAATGAGAACAATATTTTTTCTATTGAAATAAAGATATGAAATGTATTGCAGGCTCGGAGAACACTTTCTGAGCCTTTCTTCTTTTCAGCGGATAAAGTTTTCCTCACAACTTGCTCGAACAGCTCTGAGGGGAGTTTCCGTTCGCTGTAGGGCATAGCAAAAGCGATTTGCCGTTCTTTTCCAGCTCGCGCTGACGAAGATTATTCGTCTGAACATTCCTCATGTCCATGTAAGAGCTGAATGTAAACACACTCCGCTCGTTCGTGTTCCTCTCCGTCTGTAGACATCATCATTTCAAGAAAATATGCTTTCACTTCTTCGTAGTCCGTCCAGACCGTATGCTTTCCGTTACAGACGGTCGTGACCTTGCGTGTTCTTGGCATTGCAAATTCGGGTGTTTTTAACATATCTGATACCTCCAAATTCATAGTATTTATATTATAGCTTATGACGATTTCGGAGTCCAGCTCTATGGGGTAATTGTAACCATTCTTGTACAGGGCGCAGCAAAATTAAAAGCATATCCAGTACAAAATCACTATCAGTTTTCAGTGCTGTCGGGAAAACTCCTGACAGCACTAATCATTTTCGGTCTATGCTTCACCTGCAAAACCTTACTTTGCAGAAACTGCAACAGTTTCCAAAGCTGATTTACAAGATTCTTGATCTCGTCAATATCCTCTTTGTAGACAGTGTGTGTGCTGTTTGCACGGGCAGCAATCTGGTTGATGTTGTTGGCGATGTTATTCGCAAGTTTGTAAATCTCTTGGAGCTTGCTTTCGTCCATTTGGACGATGTAACCCTCGAAGATCATAGCACGGACAAATCCGCTGAGCGTATCCATTCCGCTGTTTTGAAACTTGCGCTTAATAGCGTCCACTTCTTCCTGACTCACTCTTACCTTGAGGTAAAGATTACGCTTGTTTTCATCTTTCATTTTTCTGTTTGTCCTTTCATGGTTTTGTAGATTCGGGGTCTTAGGGGCAGAAGTCCTCTAACAAGTTATGTACGATGTGGAAGTCGCTGTGCGTGCCCACATCGTGCCGTGCTTGCTGGATTAGAATTTGCCCCTGTGGGGCATTTGCATTTTCGAGCCTGTCGGCTCGGTCATTTTTCTCGTTTTACGAGAATCGGAGCTGTGCGACTTTCTCTTTTTCTGCACTCCCCATAATCACTATACTGGATAAATCGGCTTTCGTCAATAGTAAATTTCAAATTTTTTTGAGCCGTCAAAATTCACTCCGTCAAAATGACGAAACGGCATTTTTTGCAATATAGCGTGGTTTAAGAACTTCTGACTCAAAAATTTTGCGGAACGGAAAATTGATATGTCCCGAAAAAGTTTGTGCGCATTGCGGCTTGCTTTTAATGGTATGGGTGCGCTATAATGGTAACATAGCAGGACAGCATTGGTCAGGTGTGATGACTTACTAAGAACAAAACAGAAAGGTTGTGATTTTTGAATGGGCATTTACAGAGAAAAGAAAGAACAGCTCATTGAGAAGATCGAGTTTTACAAAAAACGTATTGCTGATGATACGGCAAAGAAGAAAGCTGCGGAGGACAAGCTGAAAGAAGTGTCCCGTCTTGCAATGGCTGAGGAATACAACTGCAAGCCGAGAGAGCTTGATGAGATCATTTCCTCGGAGCATTCACTTTTGCAGAAACTTCGTGCAAGCGGTCTGTCCGATGCCGAGCTGCTTGAATTGGTCGGTATCCCTGCTGACGATAACGGCAACACTCCGACTGATGATAACGTCAAGAACGCTGACAGCAAAAGTGCAGACAGCTCGGACAGCGACAAGGCGGATAGTGATACTGCCGATGACAGCACCGAGGACGATGATGAGATCAGGTTCTATGGTGAAGCACTGACCGACTACAATTAAAATGCCTTGACGGTCACAAGGTAAATTTCCCGTAACCGCATGGGAGTATTTTTTAGAATACAGACAGCAGGAAGATGAAATGGAACGAGCTGTCGGAAAGGATAATGTAGAACGAACAATATTACATCTGCCGTAGAGATAGATAAGGTAGTTGAGATGCACACGGCTTCGGGCATTCGGGTAACATACAGTTCTCCCGAAAATGTGCCTGAGACAATTCGCCGTCAAAAGCTCAACAGGATGTACGATATTCTGAGTGGTGCAGAGCGCCGCAATGACGAACAAAACAAAAGTGAATAATAGTGCATATCGCTAAAATTCATAATTACACGGAAAATTCCGTGTGAGGTACTTGCAATTTAAGCCGATATGCGCTATGATATAGATGTGCGTAAATCGGCTTTCATTGCTTTATGGAGGTCGATAAAATGAAAANAACAAATAGCGTAAATGGACTGACGGCAATTTATGNCCGCCGTTCTGTGAGCGNCAGCTACAANGGCAATAATTCGCTGTCGATAAATGCCCAGAAGGAGGAATGTATCAGGTTCGTAGGCGATGAACCTTACCGTATCTATTGTGACGATGGCAAGAGTGGCAAAGATGTCGCTCACCGTCCTGCATTTATGCAGATGATGACCGATGCNCGTAACGGCGAGATCAGCCGTATCGTAGTGAAGAAGTATGACCGTTTCAGCAGAAACATGAGGGAGTATCTTAACATCACGGACGAGCTTGACCGCTGTGGCGTTTCTGTTTATTCCCTG
>WFLZ01000056.1 GCA_009177225.1 Clostridia bacterium | reverse complement strand
TTAAGGTGAATTCGCCGGAAATCAGCGTTTCAGAACATAAACCAATTAAGTTTGATAGTCCTGAAATTGAACCGCTTGAACTACCTGAACAGTCGGAGATTACTGTGAAATCACCGGAAATAATAGTTTCAGAATCCGAAACACCTGAATTTAGCGGCTTAGGCATAGAAGAACCCGATGCAGAAATGTTCACCCAACAGATAGAAATCCTCAGAAGTTTCGTCCCTGAAGGCAATGTTTCAGAGCTTGATGACGAACGTATCACAGCAGAAATTCAGTCACAGCTTGATGAACTTATGGTCACTTTGGACGCTGATAATTTCATTTCACGGTTTGAAACCATACTGTCGGGCATGGGGAATACTTCTGTTCCTCAATATTCAGCGGTTTATGGTCAGACTCAGACTGTGCCAGAAAAGTCTGAAAACAATCGTTCGGAACTTCCACATAATATGCAGTTAAGCCCGAAAATCAGCGTTTTCATAGGTGATACGGAAATAAAGGATTTTGTGATTTCGGCTATTGATGAAGCAAATGCAGTATCGGGAGGTGTGAGTGTTTAATGGCGTACCTTAAAATTTCCTGCGACGATTTAAATTTTACAATTAACAGAATTTCACAGTATGATTTGTCTGAATTTTCTCTAAAAAATCAGTATACAGGCGAAAACGGAAACACAATAATCTATCCTGTGAGAATGCACAAGAAACGGATAAGCATCACTGCTGAACTCACAGAAATTGAGTATCATTTTTTTACAGATATAGTCAGAAACCCCGAGTTTCAGTGTGAATATAAAGTACCTCATGAAAAAATATGGGGAACTTTTACGGTAACATCAGACATAGCTGTTGTGAAAATAATTCCGGAAACTTCTGAAAACTGGGCAGTTTATGCGGTTTCATTCACGATTGAGGAGGTGTGAAAAACGGTTATTGAAGAACACGCAAGACTTGAAATTCTGCTCCCGAATGAAACAAACTGGCGTTATCTTTCGGAAAATGACATAATTCAGAACACGCTGTCAATTATGTCCAAGTCCATGGACAATGGCTCACTCGCGCCGGGAGGTGCATTCTCTGCACCACTTTCGGCAAAGCTCAGAATTTCAGGCAAAAATGTGAATTCGTATACAATAATTGGTGCTAAAATAATCGTTTATTCATGGTACGGCAATGACCAGAGCAAAGAAAAATTAAGAGGGATTTTTTGGGTTACATCTGTGACAAGAATAAATGATATTTTCACAGTTTCTGCCTCTGATGCACTTGTTTGGCTTGATAGTACTTCCTATGATGACCGTGAACAAGGTACAAGTGAAAACAAGATATATTCAAGATTAAGCTCAAACATAAGAGATATAACCAATAATTTAAAAGAAATTATTGGTGTTGTAAATGAAGTTCTGGATGATGACAAAAAGATTGTCTGGCGTCATGATGATAAAATGGTAAACAATATGCCAAGTGGTCTTGGATATGTTTTGCTTCCGCCCGACAAAATCGGCGAAATTTCAACAAAAAATCCACGTGACTATGTATCGTGGCTTGCAGAACTCGCCTGTGGTTTTGTTTTCGTTGGTTACAGTGAGGGTGATGCATGGATAAAAATCGGGCAGTACTGGGAAGAGGACTTTATAGAAATATTACCTGAAGAAACAGAACTTAATTCCTGCGAAATTGCAGATTTTAAATTGAAATTCAACCGTGTGTATGCAGAAATTTACAATGGTCACAGCGGAAGCGAACATGGAGAAATAACAGCTGGTGGTATCACTGTAGACATTTCGGCTAATCCATTTAAAGATGGACACTGGGAATATCATGGCGGAAATGCTATGGACGTTATTGGTAAAATGTTTGAAAAGTTAACCAGTCCAAGAATAAACTTCAGACCATTCAAATTGAAATGTCATAAAACAGAATTTTTTGAACTTGGTCAGAAAGTGAAGCTTCCGAATGGTGAATACAGTCTTCTGACAGGCATAAAATGGCAGTTCAGAGGAGGCTATACGCTGTCGTGTGCAGGACGTGACACACGTATTCTGTCAGTTGCCGCCAAGCGTTCACAGGCGGCTAAAGTCAAGGATATGGCTTTCACTAAAATAAACACAGAAAAGTCCAGAATTCTGAAACAGTTTGAAAGCGATAAAAATAACTTACAGGAACAAATCAACAGTAAAAGTGCTGATCTTGATTCAAGAATTCAAGATCAGATAGCGGAAATCTGGGAGGCAATCAATGGAGGTGGAGAATGACAAAATTTTATAACGAAATACCAGAAATGACGTTTTTTATCGGTGACACACTGCCGATTTTCGTGATTGAAGTAAACAGAGAAAAGCTTGAAGGTTGCAAAATGCAGATGGTTATTTCAAGGGTGAAACCGCCGGAAGAAGCTGTAATTGTCAAGGAATGCGGAAATTACACAACACATTTTTCCGTGCATCTTACAAGTGAGGAGACAAAAAATCTTACAGCAGGAACATACCGTATTTCTTTCATAATGTCGGACGATAACATAATCCCACTTACATATGTAAAACTTTCGGGACTGATGCACGTCCGCTCACTGACGGAGGGATAAAAATGGACTTTGCTTTCAATATAGACAACAATCTGAAATTTGATATCAGTCAATCAAATAACATGAAGTTTGAAATAAAAAAACTGCCTGAAAAAGAATACATAGAAAAAGAACTTACACCCTGTATTGTATCTTTTTCAGCCGACGCACTTTTTGCGGATTTGGTATCGGAGGTTTTCAGAAATGAAGAAGAGGAGGACAACCTGATTTATGGCAATTAAAAGAACGCACCTTGATGATGGAAATACAGATACATCGTTTATA
>WFLZ01000156.1 GCA_009177225.1 Clostridia bacterium | reverse complement strand
GCATTGCTAAGACCTCCGAGTTCGTCAATAAGACCGAGTTCAACAGCTTTTCCACCCTCAATAACACTGCCCACGTCAAGTACAAGCTCCTGAGTGTTCATCATGAGACTGCGGAAATTTTCCTCACTTATACTGCTGTTTGCGGTCACAAAATTAATAATTCTGTCCTGCATCTTATCGAAATATGAAAGTGTCTGCGGAACACCGAGAACCGTCCCGTTCATTCGCACGGGGTGAATCGTCATTGATGCTGACGGAACGATACATGAATGTTTCGCACTTACGCCAAGCGGTACGCCTACTGAATGACCGCCCCCGACTACAAGCGAAACTGTAGGTGTTTTCATTCCTGCAATAAGTTCAGCTATTGCAAGACCTGCTTCAACGTCTCCACCGACGGTATTCAATATAATAAGAAGTCCTTCAACGCTTCTGTCCTGTTCAATGGCAACGAGTGCCGGAATTATATGCTCATATTTTGTTGTCTTGTTCTGTTCTGCAAGAACGTAATGTCCCTCAATCTGTCCTATGACCGAAAGGCAGTGAATAAGATGCTTTGAATTTTGCGAAATACTCTGTCCAGTTTCTTCAATAAGCCTTGCCTCATCTGTTTTTTCTTCTGTGACTGTCTTTTCGTCCTTGTTTTTCATTTCCAAAAACGTATACCCTCTTTCATAATGTTTTTAATTATTATATGAAGTTTTTAAGTGGTTATACATTATTAATTATATATTATTTAAGATACAAAGTCAATACGGATAAAGAACAAATTTTCAAATACAGTCATTTATACCATATAAGCTGAATATACTTTTAGTAATTATCAATATATAATATACACAAGTTTTGTACAAATTATGGATTTTCATTGAACAATCACCCTTTGTTCATAGTTTAGTAACAAATTACAGTACAGATTATGCTATAATTTCTTTATACAAAATAACTTTTACAATTAATGAATATTTTCGGAGAGGATTGATTTTTAATGAAGAAGAAAAATATGTCCGCACGTTTCAAGGCTTCCGTTATGAGCCTTGTCATGGCTGCTTCATGCGTACCTGCTGCAATGATTTCAGTACCTGTCGGTGCTGTTGTTTCTCCGTCAACTGACGACGACGCTGAAACTGACAAGAAAACTGACTCAGGTATCGGCGTAGGCGAAGTATACGAAGGTTTTACTGCTGATGTAGCCGAAAGCGGTCTCAAAATAATAAACATAACATTTACACCTGATTTCACAGGTAAATTCNCATGCNNTTTCGGTATCGGAATCAAGAAGTCTCCCTACTGGCTTGAATATGNTGCTAAAANAGGATTCATCGACTCAAAGGAAGGAACAGTTAAAATAGCTTCTACTGAAATCGCCTGCAAAGCCGGTGAACCTGTAACAATTTCCTTTGACGTTTCAAAACTTGACCTCAGTTATACCCCATCAACATCCAAATATCCCGGAAAGTTTGAGTTCAGAAACTATTATGCCGGAGAATCAGAGGGTACAATTACTGTTGACAAGATTGAAGCTAACGGCGAATTTGTAACACCTCCCAAGCCCGACGATAACCCCGACAATCCGGACACTCCAAACAAACCCGTTGAAAATGTTCCGCACAATAACAGAACATCAAGCGGTGACAACTGGTCTTTCAAGGACAACGGTGACGGTACAGCCACTATTTCCTCAACTGTTGCAAGACAGGTTGAATTCGGCGAAGACCCGATTATTCTTACTCTTGGATATGATGAGGATTCATATGCACTGGAGGGCAAAACACCCGGAGAAGACGACCCCATTAACAGCCATAAATTTAAATATTCCGATTTCGGTATAAGCGATATGTACGGCGTAACTGTTGAGTCTCTTACTGCTGTTATTGAATCAGAAGAAGAAATTGATACATTCATGTACGGCGGTGGTCTCAATGTTAAACAGAGTTCTCCGGCTGATACAGAGTTTGCAAAGAAAGTTGCAGGTATTAAAGGCAAGGAATCCNCTGGTTACTNGTACAANGACTGCGGTGCGGACCAGTTGAANGAATNTGAAGAAGCAGGCGTTAAATTTGACATAAAGCCGTCAGGCGGTGCTACAATGACAGGTGCAGGCACTTACATTGAAGCATACTGGGAAGTTCCCGCAGAAGTTCAGCCCTATACAGGCACAAAACCCTCTGACGAAATTTCATTCCAGTACTGGTACGGCACTAAGGCTGAACAGCCGGAAGATGCTGAAACACCGGAAAAGGTTGAAACCGTAAAGCTCACAAGTGCAGTTCTTACTTATACAAAGGAAATCGTTGTCCCCTATACCGGCTCTATCGCCGAAAAGGTAAACTCAATGGTTGACCACACGGACGAAGAAAAAAATGCCCTCCACGTAAAATATGCTGACCTCGGTATTGAAGACGATATGGACATTTACGCTATCCGCTTTGATATTTCTGCAAAGTCCAAAGTCGGAAAACTCGTTTACAATGTAGGAACAAGCGTAACCGAAGATGCAGTTACAGATGAAGAATACTGGTTCCAGGAAGAAGGCGACTACTGCGTACTTGATGCAGGTGAAACGACTCAAATAATGTGGATTATTCCTATGGACGCAGCAGGAACAAGCAGCAAAACAAATTTTGTTTCACCCGACGGAGAAGTTTATTTCGGTTACTATTATGGTGATGAAGACGCTATAACAATTGATAATATCGAAATTTACTATGATGTTGCCACAACTACTACCACTACTTCAAAAACTACAACTACTTCTACAACCACTTCTACAACCACAACCACATCTACGTCTAAATCTACTACANCAACTACATCTACAAAAGCCACAACAACAACCACTACTACTTCAACTTCATCTACCTCAACAAGCACAACAACTTCCACCACTGCTCCCACAACNCCTAAAGTAACTAAGTGGGGCGATGCTAACGTTGACGGAAATGTAAATATCTCTGACGCAGTACTTATCATGCAGTCAATTGCAAACCCTGAAGAATTCACGGTTACTGAACAGGGCAAGATTAACGGTGACGTTATTGACAACGGCGGCGGTCTTACAAATTTGGACGCTCTCGCTATTCAGTATGTTGAAATCAAGACAATTACTGATGAAGCTTTCCCGATGTCAGCTACTGACCTTGATGCTTTAAACGACTGATTCAATGAAAATGATAAAAGGGACACTCCGGTGTCCTTTTTATATTTATTCAGCAAATGACTTAAAGGTGAATTTTCACATTTTTTATAAAAATATCATATAATAAAGTGTATCACAAATGTGCTGTATCGTGCAGACTGATGTCAGGGGTGATACTTTTGAAATCCTGTATTGCGGCAATGCCCTCATACACCTACGTTCTTAAGGGTGAAAAACTTCTTAAAGCGAGAGGGTATCCCTGTGAAATCAGAAGAAACGAAATAACTTCAAAAGACGGCTGTGGTTATTCCCTTTATATTTTCAGTAACTGCCGCAGAGCCGCCGAAATTCTTGAAAAATATTCAGTTCCGTATACTATGAAAGAATACGGAGGTGTATAATGATTATAAACTTTGACAATGCCGCCACCACCTATCCCAAACCCGAAAGTGTCAAAAAAGCTGCTCTCAACGCTATGGAAAAATTCGGCGGAAATGCCGGACGGGGCGGTCATGCCTTAGCTATGCGTACTTCAGAAGCGGTATATTCCGCAAGAGAAACAATTGCAGAATTTTTTGACGCACAGCCTGAAAATGTTGTGTTTACCCTTAACTGCACCCACGCTCTTAATATGGCGATACAGGGGATAATGTCCGGCGGAGGTCATTTAATTATAAGCGGTATGGAACACAATTCCGCTTCCCGTCCGGCTGCGGAACTGGCAAGAAACAAAAAAATATCATTGTCAATAGCACAGGTTTATCCCGATGACCGTCGGACTGTCGAAAGTTTCCGTTCACTGATTCATAACGATACAAAGGCAGTGGTATGCACGCTTGCAAGCAATGTCACAGGACAGATTCTCCCGTACCGTGAAATAGCTGAAATCTGCCGTGAAAAAAATATCTGCTTCATTGCGGACGGAGCTCAGGCGTGTGGCATTCTCGATGTAAAACTCAGCGACGGCATAAATATATTATGTACGGCAGGTCACAAGGGTCTTTACGGAATTACCGGAACAGGACTTCTTATCAGTGACGGAAAATATAAAATCAAACCTTTTATGCAGGGCGGTACGGGCAGTTCTTCGTCAAGCCTCATACAGCCGGATTTTCTGCCTGACGGTCTTGAAAGCGGTACTCTGAATATCACCGGTGCAATGACAATAAAAGCTGGTATCGAATTTATAAATAAAATCGGTATAGAAAAAATATTTGCCCACGAGGACAGAATATGCAGAAGATTTATAAATTCACTTGAAAATAACAGGAATATTATTATATACAGAAATCCGGAATCATCATATGTTCCGATAGTATCTTTTAATGTAAAGGGAGTTATGCCGGAAAAAACAGCCGCACTCCTCGCACAGAAAGGTTTCTGTCTGCGTGCCGGCTATCACTGTTCCGCACTTGCACATATGCAGCTCGGAACGGAAAACGGCACTGTAAGATTTGCACCTTCGGTATTCAGCAATGAAAATGANGCGTTAAAACTTGCCGAACTTGTAAAAAATGTGACAGTTTCAGAAAAATCAAAAAAAGGTATTGAAATTATCTGAATTTGTGGTACAATAATAATATAGGTTATGCACATACAGAAAACGAGGGCTCTGCCCTCTTTACATAATTACACTCCGGAGGTGAGTTAATGTCCTTTCATGATATAAAAGATGCTTTTCTCAGTATACTCAGCACTCTTGAATTTATTGATTTAATTGACGTTATTATTCTTTNCTACATAGTTTACCTNATTNTGAAACTAATACGTGAAACCNNTGCCGGTCAGCNCGTAAAGGGCATACTCTTTCTTGTTGCCGGATATCTGTTAAGTAAATCCTTTCATCTTAAAATCATGGAGTACCTGCTCAAACAGGCTCTTGATATCGGACTTATTGCAATGATTATACTTTTCCAGCCGGAATTACGACGTGCTTTGGAAAAATTCGGACGTACAAAATTCGGAATACGTACATTAGGATTCGGACAAGGTTCGGACACAATCGTTAAAAAATGGGAAAATGCCATTGACGCAATATGTGATTCATGTGTTGAACTTTCTGCCACCTGTACAGGTGCGTTAATAGTTGTTGAAAGACAGGTGCGTCTCGGTGAACAGATTGAAACAGGTACTATAATGAACGCAGTACCGAGCAAGGAAGTTTTTGGAAATATTTTCTATCCTAAAACACCGCTTCATGACNGTGCTGTAATTATGNGNGANGGAATTANACTTNCGGCGGNGTGNTNTCTTCCGAANCCTCAAAAAGNCGCTNTTATAAACAAGAAACTCGGTTCTCGTCACAGAGCCGCTATCGGCATGAGTGAAAATTCAGACGCTGTTATTATTGTCGTCTCAGAGGAAACAGGACAGATTTCAGTTGCCATGAACGGCGTTCTTACCCGTGACTATACCCACGAAAAACTGAAAAAGCTTCTTTACAAGGAAATTACAGACGAAAAGCAGGACAGCAAAAATTCATCTTCATCACGAAGTGAAAGGAGAAAAACAGAAAAATGAAAATAACCGAAAAGATACGTGATGTTTTTCGCCGTAAAAGTCAGACGAATTTTTCACTTGCCCTGTATTCCGTAATTATAGCGGTACTGGTATGGTTTGCGGTTTCTCTTACGCTTTACCCGTCTGTACCGAAAACAATAGAAAATGTTACTCTTGATGTAAATATAGGCGGTACCGCTTCTTCTGACAGTACGCTTAATATTATTTCATGTGATGTCCAGAACGTAACCGTAAAGGTTATAGGAAGCCGTACACAGATAGCCAACATAGACAATGACACACTTATTGCATATGTCGATACCGACGGCGTAAGTACAGTCGGAAAGAAAAATCTTCCTATAAAAATAAGAAGTACAAACGGAATTGAATTTGAAGTTGATTCCGTTACACCGTCAACCACATCTATAGAATTTGACAAGTATGAAACAATGCAGTTTCCGGTTTCACCGAAAATTCCTAATGTCAAATTTGAAAAAAGCAAAACCATAAATTCAGGTGAATTTACCTGCGAACCGGACGTTGTAACAATTACAGGACCGTCCGCACAGCTCANCAANATAGGCACTNTTNACGNCGTATNAAACAGANAAATNACCCTTGATTCTTCACACGTACTCAGCAGTGACGAAATTCAGCTTTATACAGAGGACGGCAAAATTCTTGATAATATCAACCTNACATTCAATACTACGAATTTTCTTATAAGTATACCNGTTCTGACTACCAAAGAAGTGGGAATGTATGTGCAGATTGTAAACGCTCCGTCCGACTTTGACCAGAACTCTCTTGACTTCACAATGTATGCTGATTCAAAGCAAATTGACTCAATAACAATTGCATCAAAAAACAGTCAGGCAGAAATTCCGGACAGACTTGAAATCGGAAAAATAGTACTGAGCGATATAACCCCCGGCTACTCACGGACATTTGACCTCAGCACCGTTCTTGAAACTCAGAACTGCATAAATATGTCCGGACTGACAAGTGTAACGGCATCACTTGAATCCGATGATATTACCACAAAAAGTATATACCTCGACCAGAGCCGTATAAATATAAGCAATAAACCCGACAATAATTATGACTATTCTGTTCTTACACATAATCTTACGCTTGAAATAGCCGGACCGTCGGAAGTCATAGCAGAAGTTACAGCAAACGACATAATAGCTGACGTGAATCTGCTGAACGCCAATATAACAGAGGACCAGTTCACCTATGACGTAATTTTTTCTTGTCCTAAATATGATAATATATGGTCGGTCACAAAATGTAAAGTTGCGATACAAAGAATCCCGAAAGAAACGACCTCTGTTTCCGATTCTGAACAGTCTGAAACAACAACAACCACTACCGCCACTGTCACATAGTAATTGACAAAACAAAAAATATGTGATATATTATTTGTATTACATTAAAGAAAGGATAATATAATGAACAAGAAGATTTTATGTGCATTTCTGACGGCGTTTCTTGCTGTGACAGCAGTATCATGCTCAAAGTCAAAAGAATCATCAGAAGAATCAACCGATTCCAAAACTGTTGCAGAAAAAGAAACAGAAGAAGAATCCACTGAAAACAAACAAAATTCTGGCTCAAATGTTTCGGCATACGGTACAACTGCCGATATAACCAAATACATTACAGCTTCGGAAATTACTCCTCCTCTCTGGAAAGTAACAGACCCCGAAACCAATAATGAACTTTATATTATGGGTACTATCCATGTTCTGCCAGAGACGTTCACAGAGTTTCCGGACTATATCATGGATATATATGAAAACAGCGACGGCGTTGCTGTTGAATATGACGTGACACAGATTACAAGCGATATACGTGCATTGGCACAATATCAGAAGATGTTTCTGTACGACGACAGCTCTTTAATTACAGACCATATCTCAGATGAAACATACCAGAAAGTCAAAGCTTATTTTGAGGGAATCGGTGCTTACAGTGAACCGTTAGACCAGTTTTCAGCAGGTTACTGGTATAATCAGCTTGAAAGCGTCATGATAATAAGACTGGAAAATCTCAGCACAACAGGCGTTGACTCATCTTTTGTTGAGTATGCCAACAAAGACGGAAAAGAAGTAATAAATATTGAAACACTTGATATTCAGGCAGGTGCNGTTNACGGCTACAGTGACGAACTCNTTNATTTCCTTATGTCAGCNATGATAGACGAAATTGANNNTATTAATNAATATGCCGAAAATCTTGGCGAACTCTATGACTTATGGGCTTCCGGAAACATTGACCCTATACTTGAAGAAGATGCGAAAGAAATTGAAGAACTTCCCGACGACCTTAAGGACGATTATGAAGATTATATGAATATAATGCTTTATGACCGTAATAAAGGTATGGCAGAAAAAGCTTCGGAATTTCTGAAAGAAGGCAAAAATTATCTGTTTATGGTAGGTTCTGCACATTATGCAGGTGACAGAGGTGTTGACGACCTGCTTGAAGAAATGGGATATACTGTAGAAAAAGTTTCATAAAAAATCAGGACTGCTTATAAGGTCGATTCTCATATAGAAATTTTTAGCCATAGTATTTTTGATTTTATAGTCAGAAATACTATGGCGTTTTTATTTACAATGTAACGGCTTTGATGTATAATTATTACTAAGATAAATCGGAATTTTCGCAATAAGGAGTGTGTCAAATGTTTTATAATGCAAAAGAATTTACAGTTAATGTAAGCGGAGGAGTTGTGTCGGTCATATCGTTTGGCAAAGGCAAGAAACCACTTGTAATGATTCCGGGGCTTAGGCTTTCTGACATAAAGGGCTCGTCAAAAGTAGTCGCATTATATTACCGTATATTTGCAAAGGAATATACAGTATATATGTTTGACAGAAAAGATAAAATACTTGAAGGCTGCACTATTCACGATCTGGCTGAAGATGCAGCAGAAGTCATGAACGAGTTACAACTGAAAAAGATTTACCTGTTTGGCGCATCTCAAGGTGGAATGATAGCTCAGGATATTGCAATCAACCACCCCGAAATGGTTTACAAAATGGTGCTCGGTGTAACACTCAGCAAAAATAATGCTACAGTAACGGAGGTCATAGAGCATTGGATAAAATTAGCAAAAGAGACGGGACTATCTGCTGTTGCTGCTGATTATATGTACAAAGGATACTCGGAAAAATATATAAAAAAGTACAAGGTTTTTTTACCGTTAGCAATAAAAACACAAAAATTGATGACGGTAGAAAGATTTATCATTCTTGCTGAGGCGTGTCTTACATGTAACACTTATGATGACCTTGATAAAATACAATGTCCGGTTCTTGTTCTTGGCGGAGGAAGGGACAAAGTTGTTACAGGAGAAGCCTCCAAAGAGATTGCTGAAAAACTGAATTGTGAGTATTACATATACAGTGAACTAAGCCATGAAGCGTACAATGAGGCAAAGGACTTTAATCAAAGAATATATGAGTTCTTTGCTAAGGGATAAAAACTGATTTATGTAAATAAACAAAAAATTAAAATTAGCCCGAAAGCAGTTGAAAAACTACTTTCGGGCATTACTTCTATATGAGTATCGCTCTTATAAAGCAGTACTTTTTTATTAGTGATAATGTCAATATATGTAAAAACGTTTATTTGCTTACAGTCACCTTTATTTCTGCCCTGACATCAGGATTATTTACACTTATTACTGTTACCGTACAAGTTCCGGCTGAAATTCCGGTTATATACCCCTCACTGTCAACCTTTGCAATATTTTCATCTGAACTTATCCATATTTCCCTCTTGTCAGAAACAATTTCAGGCAACATTGTCACATAGGAAATATCACCTTTTCCGACTGCAACGTTAATTTCGGTCTTACTGAGTTTTATTTCACTTATTTTATCCATGCCACTGACTGTGACTTTTATTTCTGCCTTTACTGACGGATTGTCAACACTTGTAACCGTCACGGTACAAGTTCCGGCTGAAACTCCGGTTATATACCCCTCACTGTCAACCTTTGCAATATTTTCATCTGAACTTATCCATATTTCCCTCTTATCAGAAACGTTTTCAGGCAACATTGTAACATATGAAATATCACCTTTTCCGACCGCAACGTTAATTTCGGTCTTGCTGAGTTTTATTTCACTTATTTTATCCGTGCCACTGACTGTTACTTTTATTTCTGCCCTAACATCAGGATTATTTGCACTTATGACCGTTACTGTACAAGTTCCGGCTGAAACTCCGGTTACATATCCATATTTGTCCACTGTTGCAATCTTTTCATCGGAACTTGTCCATATTTCGTCTTTATTGGAAACCGTTTCCGGAAGCATTGTCACATA
>WFLZ01000301.1 GCA_009177225.1 Clostridia bacterium | reverse complement strand
AATCATATCATATTTTATAATTCAAGTCAATAAAAAGCACAAATTCTGCAATCACAGTGCAGAAATTTGTGATATCATATAAATTAATCTGTAAAATTCAAAATTTAATTGTGGTTTATTACAATTTTGATTTTTTTTCAATTTTCTTATTGACTTTTCAGAAAATANGTAGTATAATAATAAATGTCGTAAGGCAGTAATNGCAATGACNACAAATATGGCGGNATNGCTNAGTTGGCTANAGTACTCGGTTCATACCCGATTGGTCGTTGGTTCAAATCCTACTGCCGCTACCACTTAAAAAGGCCCGTTGGTCAAGCGGTTAAGACATCGCCCTTTCACGGCGGAATCATGGGTTCGATTCCCGTACGGGTCACCATTCAAAAAACTCGGAAACAGTGTAATATCATTGTTTCCGAGTTTTTTATATTAAATCAATTATTGAGACTTTTGACAAACCAAAGTAATATTCATATAGTCATTTGATATTTCCGCAAAAATGTCTCCGCCCATAGCGTTCATCAAACTACGGCAGATATAAAGTCCTAAACCGGAACCCTGCTTACTTCCCACATTAGAACCTCTCCAGAAACTATCAAAAATATGTGGGAGTTCAGTATCAGGAAGATTACAGCCACTGTTTGATATGGTAACAAGGCGACAATCCTCCTCATCAGAAAAACTGAGGGAAATACAATATCCATCACCATATTTTATAGCATTCTCAATGACATTCTGCAAAACTTCTTCAAGCCTGTCGGGGTCTCCTGAAATAAGACAATCTGTATGTTGACTGATATTAAAATCAGTTCCGAGAGCAGACAATTTATCATTATAATATTCTGCAACTTTATCAATAACCTGTGACAAATAGAAATCAGTTGAATTTATTTCAAATTTCATGAACTCACTGCTGAGATTTTCAATTATTTCATTTACAAATCCCTCTATTTCATCAGCTTTGGAATTGATATTTTCTGCAACTTCAATCTGTTTACTTCCGGTGTAAAGTCCTTTTGAAATGGCTTTTGAATACAGTTTTATTGCCGAAAGAGGAGTTTTTATATCATGAGAAAGTGACATCAAAAAAGTTTTTTCTTTTTTTGCCTGTTCCATTTCACGCAGTTCAGATTTTTCCAGTGTTTCCCTGAGCATATCAAGACCCCATATAAATTTTCCGAAATAACGGTTTTTATTTTCTTTAAGCGGAACTGAAAGTGTACCTTTGGCAAGCTGATACGGATAATCACTCAATTCAGTAAATGGCTTTATGATATTATTTCTGATATACAAAAGTATTGAAAGCACAAGTAATAATAAAATTCCTAATGAAATATTAACAGTTAACTTGAATTTAAAATTATTATCACTGATTTTATCATAATATTCTATACGATATAATGTGCCGTTTATCTCACATATTACATATTTATTTTTAGAATTATAAAAGTTCATGTCGGAATTATATTGATAAACGCCGATAATTGTATCATATTTATCTGTATTTACCTTGTTGCCGTCCGTTAGTTCCTGTTCAATACGATTTATCTCTATCTTGTAAAGCTTACTGTCATTTATTTCCGTACCGAATATAACAAAATTTATAATAACAGCAACCAAAAATATCACGACTGAAACAGTAATAATAAATCTGTCAAAATTTTTCATTTCAATTCTCCCAGCGGTATCCCCTGCCCCATACGGTCAGAATTTTTTCAGGATTTTTGGGGTCGTTCTCTATTTTCTGCCTCAACCATTTTATATGTACTGTAAGAGTCTGCAATTCAGAGTCACTGTCAACTCCCCATATCCTGTTGAATAGAAAGTCTTTATTCAGCGTTTGTCCCTTATTTTCTATAAGCAGACGCAAAAGTTCAAATTCCTTTGAAGTCACATTAACAGGCATACCGCATTTAGTTACAGTTTCGTCTGCAATATTCAGTGTAATATCACCGTCCGAAATAATATCGAGTGAAAGCCGACGTTTGAAAATACCCTTTATTTTTGCAAGCAGAATATCAATATCATACGGCTTTTCAATATAATCGTCCGCACCTGATAATATTCCGTTCAGTTTATCTTCTTTATCAGTTCGTGCAGTAAGCATAATAATAGGTGTATTGTCGTTCTGTCTGATTTTTCTGCATACGGCAAACCCGTCAAGTTCCGGAAGATTTATATCAAGCAGGACAAGCCTTGCACCGTATTTTTCATACAGTGACAAGGCTTTTTCTCCTGTTTCGGCAATGCTGACCGTATAATTTTCCATATGCAGAAAATCACAAAGCAGTCCGCAAAGTTCCTTATTATCTTCAACAATAAGTATATCAACCATTTTACCAACCCATTTCCAACAGCCAGTTATTCAGGTTATGCTCACGGTCACGGAGAGCAAGACCTCTGTTAATAGTATACTCTCCTTTTATATTTCCGTCAACCAGAAAAAGTACCCTTGTACATTTTGCCGCAACTTTTGCATCATGANTTACAANCATANTAGTT
This sequence comes from Clostridia bacterium, assembly GCA_009177225.1. Lineage (GTDB taxonomy): Bacteria > Bacillota > Clostridia > Oscillospirales > Ruminococcaceae > Ruminococcus. The sequence goes on along the minus strand of WFLZ01000301.1, from coordinate 17,142 downwards.
NTACCGTCGNTATNNAGNTTGNTCAGTTCGTTCATAACNTNTTNGGAAGAAGTACNATTTAATGCACCTGTCGGCTCATCGGCNAACATCATCTGNGGANTATTTATCATANTCCNGCAAATACANGNCCTCTGNAGCTGTCCGCCCGAAACCTCGTTGATGTCATTGTCCATAATTTCAATGATGNCAAGTTTTCGCATTAAATCCTGTCCACGCTGAACTGTTTCTTTTCGGGATTCTTTGATTNTGTCTGACTTTACAGCAGGAAGTATGATATTATCAAGTACGGACAAATTTTTCATCATATACATCTGCTGAAAGATAAATCCCATATCGTCAAGACGCATTTTTGCAAGTTCGTTTTCATTCAGACTTGCCATATTTCTGCCACAGAATATTACTTCACCTGCTGTCATTTTGTCCATGCCTGAAACCGTATAAAGCAGGGTGGACTTTCCTGAGCCTGACGGTCCCATAACCGCAACCATTTCACCTTCGTTTACGGTGAAGCTTATATTGCGGAGTACATTATTCTGTCTTTTATTTATGATATAAGTTTTACATAAATCTTTTACTTCAAGTATAGTTTTCATATTTTTCTCCTATTCAATATTGGAAGTATCTGAAGCCTTAATTGACTTTGTATAAAGAGAAGTCAAAAAAGTTCCTGCAAGAGTTGCCGCTAAAATCACAAGCGGATAAACTACAAAAATCTCAATTGGACGAATCTCATAGCTTATACCTGCCACAGCTCCCATCATAGAAAAAATCGGGTCAATAGCAAGCTTTGTAAAGGGCTTGCAAAGTAAGCTTGCTATCACATACGCCACAATTCCTACTATAAAAAATCTTGCTGTATGATGTGCATAAACCGCATTATTTCTGAATCCGATTGCTTTCATAAGTGCAATTTCAGACTTTTCTTTTGCAATAAATGAACGTTCCATTAGTACGCTTATCATAACAATGATAATAAATGAAATTATAAGTACAAAATTCTTTACTCCTGCAACAATGTCACTCGCTCCCGTACTGTCTTTGACATAATCTTCAGCGTTCATTATTTTCTGACTGTCAAAAATTTCTTTCAGCTTTTCAATTCTGCTGTCGATTTCTTTTTTGTCGGGGTTATCATCAAAGTCGATCTGATATGCCATTGCACTTGCAATACTTGTATCAGAGGGAAAAATACTTTCATGAAGTCTGCCGCATTCTCCAAGATTCCCGAAAGTTTGGAAAAGCGCTGTAACTATATAATCATTTTCCTCATCGTCTATGGTAAGCTGTATGGTATCGCCGATCCTTGCATTCAGCTTTTCTGCAACAGGCTCGCTGATCGCTATTTCATTGGCATAGCGCGGAGCTGTTCCCTGAGTATAGTTGTATTCATCAGCATTCNTTTCATTANATANCTCAANCATTACAGTCGTTTTAATATCGCCGAACTTCACCGGANGCTGATACAAAGTTTCTATATGAACGTCTGCCGGCATACCATTATCTGAAAGCTTTTTCTCGATTTCTTCAACAGACTCATCAAGAGTTTTTTTGCCCTGCATAACTTCCATAAGACTTTTTGAATCAGTATAATATACATCGCTTTTTGTAGTTCCGAACAGAAAAAGAAGCTTTTCGCTGTTCAGCGTATTTGCTGTATTCGCCAATATCATTACAAGAAGCATACAGAATGTAAATACTGCCGTAATTATGCCATACTGCTTCGGACTGCTGAGAACGTCGTTAAGCGAAAGAAAGCCTGTCGTTTTAAACCTGCTCTTACTGAGATGTATAAGACTTTTTTTGTGGAAACGTTCGCCCGTCTGACCGCTCCTTACTGCGTCAATGGGGGACATTTTTTTGATTTTTGCAGTACATCTCCAGCAAAACAACAAAATAATTCCAACTACTGCAATACTGCAAAGAATACCGATCAAAACTGAATTGTCATTGCCCAGAACCATATTTTTACTTACGCTGTCCAGCATCATATTTCCAAATGGAATACTTGCTATATATCCTATTNCTGCACCGACTACAGCTANTNCCAGATACTTNACAAGATAAAGTCCGCGAACAGAATTATTTCTGATACCGATTACTTTCATAANGCCTATTTCTCTGAACTCCTCAGCAATGGTAAATCCTNTTGTGAATCTNAGAACGACAAACGAAACAAGAATAAGACCAATGCTTACAACAAGAAGCATTCCTGCAACAATTATGCTCATCACATAAGTCATTTTTATAGTGGAAACAGAACCGTTGAAAATTATAGCGGAACACTCTGCAACTGCTGATTCCAAAGCTATTGTATCATCAGTATTAACATAAAAAATTCCGCCTGTATTTCCCTGTTTTGCCATATAATCGGAACTTATCTTCTGATAGTCGCTGTCATTCAGGAGAAATCTTGGATTCCCCATCATTTCACCGCCTAAAAAAGCGTCTTTTACAATACCTGCAACTTCAAAAGTAATTTCTGTTTCTCCTAATCTGAAATCAAAAGTATCACCTGTTTCAAGTTCTACATTTTTCGCAAACCAACTCGAAATATATACCTTTCCTTCATCAACTTCTGCAATGATATCGTTGTTGCTGTCAAAATAATTCAGCTTGGCATTATCAATTGATGTCATAATTGCTGTAGTCGAAAAATCTGCAAGTTTCTTTTTATCTTTCAAAAAATTATCCTCTATACAAAAGACAGTCGGTTCTTTTCGGTACTCTGTGACCGAATCCTCATTTTCGAGAATATCNNACNGNATATCCCCGNTGTCCGGTNCNNANGTNNTANANTNATANNCTGNCNTTCCNGCCTTNTCNAAANAATAGTCAANACCNCCCANTACTGTTANAATGTTGTTCACACTGCTTGCCGAAAACATCGCTGACAGTATCACAAACAACAGTAATATGCAGTTCATGGTCTTTTTTCGTTTCAAGTCCTTTTTTAGTATTTTAAGATACATTTTCATTCCTCGCTTTCTGTATTCCATTATAGCATAGAAATTATTAAATAATCCTTAAATAAAAAATACATTTCATATTAAAAAAAACAAACTCGAAATATCAAAAACTCATATGTATGTAAATATGAATATAGCCCTGTACTCTGTTCCGTTTCAGCGGAGTACAAGGCTATTTTTACGCAAAATCGACTGTTGTTATTATTTCTTATAATCATTCTGGANGTACTGCAATCGACACACCTTTGACCAATTCCGTTACAGAGTTACATACAATGATGAGATACCTTTAATATGACTTCCTTAAATCAAAAAAATTACAGCATTTCGATAATTGGATTTCAGTTGTCGCACGACCAAATGGGCAACTATTTTTATTTGTTGATTTTCACGTTATTCTGCGGTAAATAGAGGTTTCTGCCGTCAACAAGCTGATTGTCAATAAACTTGTAGTAAATGTCAATATTACGAGGTGCGCCGTACTTTTCAGGACGTTCGTAGACCACAATATCCTGTTGTTCCGCCAAAGGTTGAATACAGTCTTTCGGATTTTGGCAGAACAATTATTCCTGTTTTGAGTGCAGTGTGAAGTTGGGGGGAAGAATATTTAGAAAGTATCAATACGAGCANCACTTGTTGTTCTTAAACGTAATTTTATAAATGTTTCAAATTCACACGATACGCTNGTAAATCAGATTCATCGTATGTGTCCAATGCAATATCTATTGCATGAATTAAATCCGCTTTCTCACAAGGCAGACTTCCTTGCAGATGAAGAAAATTGGATGCTCCTAAAGCTGCAAAATGAGTCTGAATGTCAAGCAGCTCTATCAAAGTCCGCATTTCTTTCAGTTTTTCAATTTCGCTTTCTTCCTGCCAATTTCCATTCAGTATTTCTTGATACAATTCCGATTCAGGATAAACGGTGAGCATAGATGCGCCAATGATCTTAGGATGCAGTTGATTGAAAATTTCTGCTGTTTTTCTTACTCCATTATCACTTTTGCCAAAGCCATAGATACCAGTCAAATAGAAAAGATTATATTTGATATTGGCTGAATCCAATTTATGGCACTGCTCTAAAATATCTCTTGATGTGTAACCTTTCCGCATAAATGCAAGTGCCTCATCATCACCTGTTTCCATACCAATTGTAATGCGGTCATATCCCAGTGTATGCAAGGCTTTCAAGTCATCTATTGTTTTGGAAAAAACATCTGTAATCCGTGCAAAACATCCGATACTTCTGAGTTTTTGCAGATATTGCTTAGATAAATTTGCAATTGCTTTCAGCTTTTCTGTACTGAGTACAAAAGGATTTGCTCCGGTAAGAAAAATCCTTGTAATATCTGGCATATGCATATATATTTCTTGCAGATCCATTTCGATATCGTCAATAGGTGACATTTGGAACGGAACATCATAAAGAGTGCAGAACTTACATTTATGATGTGTACAGCCTGCTGTTACCTGCAAAAGTGCTGACCACGCTTCATACGGCGGTCGCCATATCGTTCCTGTAAAGTGCATAGAATAACCTCCTTTTTCAATGATAAGCTTATCACTGAAATGATTATATCATGCTTAGTACAATTTTACAAGTACGATTATTTTTAATACTTAGTATCATATTGACACTGTAAAAATTTCGTGGTATACTGTTAATTAGAATGGAGATGAAAAAATGTCTGAAAATAAACATACAGAAAAAGAACAGTTAGCACGATGTGAATCAATGAGCAGACTTCAATCTGTTATCAGCGGAAAGTGGAAAATTCTTATTATCTGGTACATAGCTGTTTATGAAATACAGCGTTTCANCGAATTNCAGCGTCGGCTTGATGGAATTACGCAATCAACGCTGACAAAGCAACTGAGAGAACTGGAAACTGACGGATTTATCATTCGTCATGTTTATCCCCAAGTACCGCCAAAAGTAGAATATTCTTTAACTGAAATGGGTAAAAAATTCATGCCGATACTCCTTGCTATGAAACAGTGGAGCGATGAGAATTTAATGAAATAATATTGTGATTTGGTTTATTTACCATGAAAAAATCGGATTTGAGGTAAGCAATTTGAGTGGATTTCATTTTTATCAATCGGAAAACATAGAGTTTGTTTCGGTCAATCATACTGAGGTAAGATTTAAAGAACATTGCCACGCATCAGATTTTATTATCACGCTCATGGTCAATGGAAATGCTGTTTTGACGAAAGAAAACACCCGAATTCTGTATACAAACGATATTTTTATGATACCGCCTTATGAATCGCATTCTTTGATTTCTGATAACAAGGTGAGTCTGATTTCCATGTGTATAAAAAAACAAACCGTTTATACACTTGACTTCACCTCATATCAAAAATTGATAGAAACTGCACTAACTGAAATTTCAAGTATACTCAATCTCAAAAAGAATCAATATAGACTTTTTTATACAAATGCTTTAGAAATTTATAACAATTTTCATACTCATCAGGAAACAGAAAATTCTTTTAAAGTCAGCAGAAATAAAATAGAAAAATTTCCTGAATGCGAAAATACGATTGAGCAATTTGCAAATGAAATCTATGTCAGCAAGTATCATTATATTCGTAAATTCAGGGAAATATCAGGTCTTACACCACATCAATTTCAAATTCAAAGCAGAATCAGAATGGCTCAGAAAATACTGACTTATCAAAGTCAGATTGCTGATATTGCCTCGATTGTTGGATTTTTCGATCAAAGTCATTTTAACAAATATTTCAAAAAAGTAGTGGGAATATCTCCCACAGAATACATTCACTCAGTCAGCAATTTTTTACAAGCTAAAAACTGATTTTTCGTGTATACTCATAGTATCAAAATACGAATGAGGTGTACTTATGGAAAATTTATTTGCAAAGTTTGATTGTGGAATATTACTGCTTCCAAAGATGTCAAAATCCTTTGAAACCCTTGAATGGTGCAGACATCCCACATTTGAGGGCGTAGAGCTGAAACACATTGTAACAGCGAAAGATACCAACGGAATTTTCAGCTATCATCTTGTCAGAATCGCTCCGAATAAGAAAATCGGCAATCATATTCACAATGAACAATTGGAAACTCATGAGGTGGTCGGCGGCAGCGGTGTATGTATCAACGAGGAAATAGAACTGGAATATAGCATCGGTACGATTTCAATCANGAAAANANCATTGCCCCACGAGGTCATTGCTGGTGATGAAGGTTTGCNCATGTTCGNTAAATTNATTCCTGCGTNGTGTTAGTTATNGTTTGGAGTAGNTTACAAGTTAAAGAATAATTTTAATACCCGAAAGTGTTTTTTGAACTGCTTTCGGGTATGTTTTTTTATTTTCCAATTTTTTAGTACCTTAAATATAAATTTTTCAGAAAAATTTTCTACAAAGTGAAATATTTGATAGTCGAAAGTTGACTATATAGGTAGAGAACCTATACGCCTCACGGAAGGAGGTTTATCCAATGGATGATGCATCAATTATGGATTTGTTCCGTAAAAGAGATGAACGTGCAATCGCTGAAATGAAGCGAAAGTATGATAAGTTATGCTTTTATGTGGCAGGAAACATTCTATCTCAGCGTGAAGATATAGAAGAATGTGTTAATTCTGCCTATTATGAGATATGGAACAACATACCGCCTGACAATCCTAACGATTTTAAGACATACCTATGCCGTATCGTCAGAAATATAGCGTTAAACAGACTTAAATACAATTCTGCTGAAAAAAGAAACCCACAATTTACAGTACCTATAGATGAAATAGCTGAATGTGTCCCCTCGAACACTGATGACAGCTTATCAGATGAAAGACTTGCTAGTGCTATCAGCAGGTTTCTCAGAACACAGAAAGAAAAGCACCGAAAGGTGTTTATACGACGCTACTGGTACGGTGATTCACTTGTGAGGATTGCAGAGTATTATAGTATGAAAGAGAAAACTGTTGCGACCTATCTTTTTCGGACAAGAAAAAAACTAAAGGCCTTTTTACAGAAAGAAGGATACGATTATGAATGAATTAAGATTTCTCGAAGTAATGGGCAAAATTGACGAGAATCTATTAAAAGAGGCAGATGTTGATATTGAAAAACAATACAGCTCTAAGCCGTCTATATCTAAAAGAAGAATTTATGCTTTTGGCTCTGTCGCTGCTGCGGCTATTGTTGTGGTCGGTTCTGTTGCAGTATACAACTCACATAACTCCTCCAATCTGCTTGTTGAGCATTCGATAATTCAGCAAGATATTTCAGGCAAAAATGATGATGAGCCGAATAATAAGGGAGTACCCTCAGCTACTGATTATGATAATCCTACTGAAAAATCAACTGCGCAGACAACAAAATCCACTCAAAATGATGAAGAGTATTCGTCTGCTCTGCTACAGGAAACAGATTTAAATTTGCCAAAAGACAACACCCAGACAAAGCATTCCGATGAGGAAACAACATCAGAAAATCAGACATCTCAACCGCTACAAATCACCACACAAGAATCCAAGCACACAGATTCATCGGCAGAGACAGGAGCATCTGACTATTATTATAAAAAGTTTGATGCCACAGTTAACCCTGATTTTGATGCTTGCGGCAAAGATGAACTTCCAATCGTAAGTATTGTTATATCAGGAAACTACTACTATCAGCTTGATTCCTCAGAACATCCTACACACAATATTTCGCCTATTATCTCTGACAGCGATTTTGGCGGATACATCGGCAATGTAGTTGAGTTGTTTGAGTATGACGAGCCTGCAAAGTACACGGTATCATCACAAGAGCCTACTCTTACAGGTGCAGATGTTTATTATTATGCTCCTGCGGATAGTCCTGCTGTCATCATCGTCAAAAAAAGTGAGCAATGCAGTATATTTTTATTTAACGGAATGGCGGCTGTATCAGACAACAGTTCCGTTTTTGCTGAAACGTTCAGATTTTATGGTGNAGATNNAGCAGNCGATATTGNNAATATTTCGTTTTNAGNCGCTANTCCGAACAGTGATGTAATTGAGATAACATCTCAGNGGACAATTANGGNCAGGGATAAAATCAATTCAATTGTTGATGTTCTGTATCAGCTCAACCCAGAAAATAATTCTGATTCGTTGTCTGCTACTCCGCAATGGCTTATTGATGCTTGGGACACATATAAATCAAATCCTGATGCATATACGAGAGAAGATATTATGCTCGATATTACTTTCAAAAATGGTACAGTTCTGAAAGATATAAGTTATCAGCCTTATCTCGGAAATGGCTATGTTTCGGGTATGCAGGAACTTACGACAGAGCAGAATGCCACATTAAGAAGTTTAATGGGGTAATACAAAATGCCTAAAAAAAGATACAAAATATGGATAGATAGAATAATGGCTGTTCTTATGATTTTAGTCATTCCTATCATTCTGCTTATTGTATCGTCTAATCAATCAAAAGCTGAAAAACATAACTCCAGTGCGTTTGAGGTGCAAACTGAAATATAAACAGACTGTACCTCTTTTACTACAGAACCTATTACAGCGACTACTATTACAACCGTGACAGTGACAATACCTCGGATTGAGTACCCAGAATGTCAAGCTTCTGCATTCTATTCGGTTGATGATAAGAGCATTATTTATAATGACAATATTAATCTGAAGGTTGCTCCTGCAATTCTTACAAAACTCTTGACAGTTTCTGTCGCATTGAAATATGTCGATAAGGATAAGNTTTTCATGGTAGGGTCGGAACAATGTCNTGTACANCCTTATTCAAGCCTATGCTATCNTCAAATCGGGAATATGCTAACTTTGGAGGACTTGATAACAGGTATGCTTATGGCTTCGGGAAATGATGCCGCTTACACCATAGCAGTATCTGTTGCAAGAGAACTTGAACCTGATATATACATGACAGACGATGAGGCAGTATTTTTGTGAATTAATGAATAATTTTGCTTGCAACCTCGGAATGACACAAAGTAATTTCGTCAATCCAGATGGTTGGGATAATAATGAGCAGTATACAACAGTTGCTGACCTCATTAAAATAACTGAATATACTTTATATGTCCCTGAAATTATGGAAATAACGGGTAAGTATCAAAAACATATCAAATATATTCAGGTGAAATCTTTACATGGACAAACTCCAATCTCCTGCTTGACCCTTACAGCAATTACTACTGCGAAAATGCCGTAGGTATGAAAACAGGCACTACTGCAAATGCAGGGAATAACCTTATTGCAGTATTTCAGAAGAATGAAAGAAATTATATATCTATTGTGACAGGCTGTCAATCAGACACAGACAGATATGAGCTAACTTTAAAATTGCTGTCACTTGCCAAATAGAAAGGATGATAAAAGATGAAACAAAAGAGGATTATAACTGTACTATTTACGCTCGCACTTGCGTCAACCAGTATGCTGTCAGCAATGCCTGTAAATGCAAGATTCAGTGTAAAAGGTGATGTAAACAGNGACGGAGCGTTTGATGTTGCAGATGTTGTATTGNTTCAGAAATGNCTATCATCCGTCCCTGATACTCACCTTGAAAACTNGAGAGCTGCCGATTTCTATAAAGATGATAGGCTTNATGTATTTGACCTGACTTTGATGAAACGAGAACTTATTTATCCGCAAGAATCGGTAAAAATAGTTTCTCCTGTTTGTAAGGCGGCAGCATTTGCCTGTGCAGATGATGAGGAATTGCTCTACTATGATAATATCAACGAGCGTATCGCTCCTGCAAGCCTAACAAAGCTCCTGACAGCTTCTGTAGCTCTGCATTATCTTAGTCCTGATACGGTCATTACTGTAGGTTCGGAGCAGAATCTTGTGAAATCGGGTTCAAGTCTTTGTTTGATAAGACAAGGACATAAACTGAAACTATATGATCTGCTTATGGGGATGCTCATGGCTTCGGGCAACGATGCAGCATATACCGTGGCTGTTGCTACTGCAAGGGCGGCAAAGTCTGATGTTCAAATGACCGATACACAGGCTGTTGTATATTTTGCAGAGCTGATGAATGAATACGCAAACTCACTTGGAATGAAGGACAGCCACTTTGTCAATCCCGAAGGCTGGGACGATGCAAACCAATATACCACTGTTTCAGATCTGCTCAGGCTTGCAAACCATGCTTTCTCCATTCCTGAGATTAAGACAATAACAGGCACTTATCAGAAATATGTGGTATTCGCTTCGGGTGAAAATATCACTTGGACAAATTCAAATGCACTTCTAAATCCAAATGGGGCATACTACTGTGCTGATGCTGTTGGTATGAAAACAGGCACTACTGCAAATGCAGGAAACTGTCTGATTGCCGCCTTTGAGCGTAACGGCAAAACCTATCTCTCCGCTGTTGTAGGCTGTAAAACAAATGCTGACAGATATGATCTGACGTTGAAAATGCTGTCAAACTATGCTGTGGATAATGGAATAAGGACACCAGCTATACCAACTGCAACTGAAACAACTTCATCCGCAACGACAATTGAAACAACTGTAACCACAACCACAGAAACAACAACGATATCGCCTGTTGNTTCAAATCAATCAGCGATATTTGAAAGGCTCGATGCTCTTGAATATATCCCTATCNCCTGTGACGGACNGCCCGAATACAAGCTNACCGCCGATGATGGAACAATTTACTGGCTGAATTTCAGCAATAAATGGATATGGAAANACGGTGTTGATGCAGAAGCGGNATTGNCTGATGATATAATTTNCTGGCTGAAAGANAACAGTNAAGAATTGAATTTAGAAGAAGCATACTTATAAAAAACAGGAGGGAGCATTATGAAAAGAAGATTTATTGTGATAACAGTTTTTTAGCTGTTACATTGGCAGNTTATGGTCAGAGCGGCGAACCGACAACCTATGCAAAGAATGACAAGGACAATCTGAGTGCTGCTCAGATTGAAGTACAGACCGATGTTCGTACCGATATAAGCATAGTTGAGCATCACATCGTTAATATCATTATCGCCCGCAAAGTGACTTACAACCGTATGCTTTACGCCGTCTGCCTCATAGATGTTGGTGTGGGAGGGACAGTCTTTATACTGCTCGTCCATTTCCTGCATTGTTATGTTTTTCGTAGCGAATTTTCTTCTTAGCTTCTCTGTCTCTATGCTTTTAGAGTGAGGACATCGCTTTCTTTCTCTTACCCTCCTATAGCCGTGCAGAATCAGCACGATAGCCGATTTGAGTATTTACACGGCTATTTGTTTTGTCTATGTTAATCCTTATAGGGATTATTCTTCTCATAGAAAGAAGTCCGTTCGGGTGTTTTGTCAACTACACCGTTTTCTGAAACATCAAATCCGACATTATCGGCATTGAGTGCATTGCTTACCGTTGCCTTTTAGTGTTCACTTGCAAGAATATAATGATGTCTGCCGAGGACGAGAAGCGTGAGCGTTATGAGCAGGTCGCCTGTTCAAATAATGATTACTTCATAATTACAGATACATAGAAAGAATTGTATCCATTTTCACTTTCTGCCCATATTTTTCCTTTATGTTCTTTCATAATGCTGTCAGCAATTGAAAGTCCTAAGCCATAGCTTTGTCCGTCATTTCTTGCCTTATCCACACGATAGAAGCGTTTGAAGATGNTTTTGCAGTCAAACNTGGAAAGNGNAGTACCTNTACTGGATACGGACAGGATTCCATGCAGNCCCTGTTGNTTCAATTTCAACTGAACAGGANACTTGGTATCGGAGTATTTCAAAGCATTATCAAGCAGAATATCAATCACTTGTCTGAGCTTATTCTGGTCTCCTTCGACTTGTATATGATTGTCTATGTCAACAGACAACTCCATATTTTTCTCAAAGAACAGCGGTTCAAACGGCAATATACAGTCTGATACCAGCTTGCTGTAATCAAACAACTGATTTTCTTTTGATGATGTTCCGTTGTCCATTCTTGCAAGTTCTAACAGACTTTCAACCAATCCTCTCATTCGTTTTGACATTGAGAGGATATTTTTTGTAAAACTGTTTTTGTCAGTTTCTGTATAGCTGTCATCTTCAAGCATTTCTGCATTTGTCATGATTACCGTCAGCGGAGTTTTCAGCTCATGTGAGGCATCGGCAATAAACTGTTTCTGCTCATTCCATGCTTTTTCCACGGGCTTTGTCACCCATCTGGCAAGCATCAGGCTTATCACAAAGAAAATGATATACCCGATAAGTCCGATTACAACTGAGTTCCTTATAAGACCGCTTAGCATCGCTTTTTCACTTGATATATCTGCAAACACAATACATTCTGTATTATTTTTATATGATTTCAGGTATCTGAGGTTATACTCAGGTATGATTCCTGCCTTTTCTGTCTTGGAAGAAACAACACTGAAAATCTTATTGAGAAAATCTTCATCAGAAAAATCATAATAATCTCCACCGAATACGTCCATATTTCCGTCATTATCAATTATGATTCTAAAAAAAGGAAACCTGATGTTATCGGGCACATTTTCGGGCGGAGAAACAGACATGGGTGTATTATGCGCAAAAGCTAAAGCACCCATCATCTGTATGCTTTCTCTTTCAATATTTTTCTTTGTAAAGTACATTACGCACCCGAATACTGCACTGAACAATACCGTTACAATCATCATAATTACGATAACGAATTTGAATCTCAACTTTTTCAGCATTGTTCATCACACTCCAGATGATATCCTAAACGTCGGACTGCTTCAATACGAATATCCGAACCGATGCTGACGAGTTTCTTTCTAAGAAATCCAACGTAAACNATCCANATGATTTTCAACTGCNTTGGACTCATATNCCCAGACCTTNGTCAGCAGAGTTTCCTTTGAGATATGCTTTGCTCCCGAAACCATAAGCAGCCGCATGATTTCAAATTCTCTTGCTGAAAGTCTGACACTGTTTTCTCCGTATACAAGCGTTGCAGATTCTATATCAAGAGAAGTGTTTCCGAAAACAAGCTCATTTATCTGTGTACCCTGACGGCGGAGCAAAGCGTTAACACAGGCAAGGAGTTCCCTCGAATCAAATGGTTTTGTCAGATAATAGTCCGCCCCTGAATTCAATCCCTGCACCTTATCTTCAATATCCGACTTTGCTGTCAGCATCAATATCGGGACAGAGCAGCGTTTTTCACGTATATGTTTTGCAACCTGACAGCCGTTTTGTTTCGGCAGCATTACATCAAGAATTATCAGGTCATAAATATTCAGTATCGCATACTGTTCTCCGCTTTCTCCGTCGTAGACAGCTTCCGTTTCAAAGCCTTTGGAGTTCAGCATGAGCTTCAAGGAATCTGCCAGAATCTGTTCGTCCTCTATAATAAGAATTTTCAAAATCCTTCCCCCTTTTCTGTTTCTATTATTATAATACAACATTTTGCTGACTTCAAGCTGAAAAACAGTTTCTTCCATACTTTCATTTAATTTTCACACNCAATTAACGTTCCTTTCACCTTTTTTCAGCATCNATNCAGCGTCAANTTGTATAATGATAATAATAGCGAAAAGAGGTGATATTATGGNTTTCAGACATGAGGTNAAGCATGAAATAAGTCTTTCAGATATGATAACCATACNGCACAGACTTACATCTATGGCGTATCNCGACCCTCNTACCATTGACGGAAAATACTTTATCAGAAGCCTTTACTTTGATAATCCGGCGGACAAGGCTCTGAGGGAAAAGATAGACGGCATGAACTGTCGTGAAAAATTCCGAATCCGATACTATAACGGTGATACATCTGTCATTCATCTGGAAAAGAAAAGCAAAACTAACAATCTCGGCAACAAGCAGAGCGCTCCTCTTACTTCTGAACAGGCACAGAATATTGTGAATGGAAAGCTTGAATGGATGCTGAACTCGGAGTATCCGCTTGTCAGGGAGCTTTATGTGAAAATGACAACACAGGGATTAGCACCGAAAACGATTGTTGATTACACGAGAGAACCATTCATCTATCCTGCCGGAAATGTCCGTGTCACACTGGATTACAACATCAGGAGCGGTCTGCGGTGTACGGATTTTCTGAATCCCGACTGTATCACTGTTCCTGTTTCGGATTCAATTATTCTCGAAGTGAAATGGGACGCTTTTCTTCCCGACATCATAAGGGATGCAGTTTCCCTTGCAAACAGACGTGAGGGAGCTTTTTCAAAATATGCCGTATGCCGTATATACGGATAGTACTAANCANAAAGGAGTAATNTACAATGAGTTTCAATGATATTTTCAAATCCGGCTNTCNGGAGNACATCACAAGCGTAAGTCTGCTTGATATGGCAATTGCCATTATCCTTGCCTTTGGTCTGGGAATGTTTATCTTCCTCGTTTATAAAAAAACCTATTCAGGAGTAATGTATTCTGCCAGCTTCGGAACTACTCTCGTTGCGCTTACAATGATAACTACAGTTGTTATTCTCGCAGTTACCAGCAATGTTGTGCTTTCACTTGGTATGGTAGGCGCATTGTCTATTGTCCGTTTCCGTACAGCTATCAAAGAACCCCTTGATATTGCTTTTCTGTTCTGGTCTATTGCTGTCGGAATTATTCTTGCGGCAGGTATGATTCCGCTTGCAGTCATCGGAAGCGTTATCATTGGTGTTATCCTCCTTATTTTTGTCAATCGGAAAGCTCACACGAACCCATATATTGTTGTAATTCGCTGTGACGGTCACGACAGTGAAACAAAAGCAGCAGCATTTTTGAACAGCAAGACCGAAAGATGTATTGTAAAAAGCAAAACTGCACAAAAAGGTCTTGTGGAGCTGAATCTTGAGATTCGTCTTAAAGATGATAATACAGACTTTATCAATGCTCTAAGCGATATGGATGGTATCCAGAGTGCTGTGCTTGTCAGCTATAATGGCGACTACATGGGATAAGGGTGTGAGAGTATGTCTGCACATAAAAATATAGATAAGATATGTATGGTGATTATTGCCGTAACGCTTGTAATCACAATTCTTTTTTGCAATGGTCAGGCAATTGGCATTAAAACAACAGCTCATACTGTAGGATACGAGAATCGAATTTTCAATCACTCAAAAGTCCATACGCTTGATATTGTTATAAATGACTGGGACAGCTTTCTTGAAACCTGTGAATCGGAGGAGTATTCTCCATGTAATGTGGTCATAGACGGCGAAGCAATTAAAAATGTTGGTATCAGGGGCAAAGGAAATTCATCTCTCAAAACGGTGAGAAGTATGGATAGCAGCCGTTACAGCTTAAAGATAGAATTCGGTCACTATGACAGCACTAAAAGCTATCACGGACTTGATAAACTCTGTCTGAATAACATTATTCAGGATAATACTTATATGAAGGATTATCTTTCATATACTCTTATGGAAGATTTCGGAGCAGACACACCACTTTGCAGTTATGTCTATATTACCGTCAACGGCGAGGACTGGGGGCTTTATCTTGCAGTCGAAGGCGTTGAGGATTCATTCTTAAAGCGTAATTATGGCAGCAATCCGGGAGAACTTTATAAGCCTGATACTATGAGTCTCGGTGGAGGTCCCGGCAATGGCAAAGATTTTGATATGGAGGATTTTCTGAACAGAGAAAACGGTGATTCGGAAAGTTCTGATAATAAAGGTCATCAATTCGCACCTCCGATGAATTTTGGTGACGGTGAAATGCCTAATTTTGGAAACGGAGAAATGCCTCAGTTCAACATGGATAATCTGCCTGATGGCTTTGAGCCTTCGCAAATGTTCGGTAAAGACGGAGATATGCCAGATTTTCCCGGTGGTATGGGAAGTGATGATGTTAAGCTGAAATATATTAATGATGACATCGACAGTTATCCCAATATCTTCAATACTGCCAAAACTGATGTATCCACAGCAGATAAAANANNACTGGTCGCTTCCCTGAAATCACTTTCTGAGATGAACGANATAGAATCAACAGTCAATGTTGATGAGGTTTTNCGCNATTTTGNGGTNCATAATTTCCTGTGTAANGGCGACAGCTATACAGGACAGATGGTACACAACTACTACCTTTACGAAAAAGACGGGCAGCTTTCTATGATTCCGTGGGACTATAACCTTGCTTTTGGTTCTTTTCAGGGCATGAATGCTTCTTCTTCGGTCAATTCTGCAATAGATACTCCTGTTTCGGGAGATATGAGTGACCGTCCGATTATTGCATGGATATTTGAAAGCGAAAAATATACCGATAAGTATCACGAGCTTTTCAGCAAGTTTATCAGCGAAACGGATTTTGAATCTCTGATAAACGAAACGGCTGAACTGATAGATAAATATGTAAAAAAAGACCCTACAAAATTCTGCACTTATGAGGAGTATCAGACAGGTGTAGCTGCAATAGCAAAATTCTGCGAACTTCGTTCAGAAAGTGTAACAGGACAGCTCAACGGAACAATACCTTCCACAACAGACGGTCAGAAAGCTGACAGCTCTGCACTTATAGATACCTCATCTCTTGATATTTCAGATATAGGAACAATGAACATGGGCATGGGCGGAGGTTTTGGTGGATTCGGTGGAAACAACGGCGACAATCGAATCAAACCGAATGCAACAAATACAAGCAATATTCAGATGCCGAACGGCGGTAATATGCCGCCTGACTTTAACGGAGAGATGCCCGAAGGCTTTGAGCCGTTTGATATGTTTGGTGGAGAAATGCCGGAAGGTTTTGACGAAAATATGCCCGGAGGATTTTCGCATCCTGATATGCAGAATAAAAGTTCTGATTCAGATGAGCAGAAAACGACAGACTCAAATTTTAACCGACCTTTTATGGATAGGTTTCCATCAATGAATGACAATTCCAGAACAAACAATACTGCGGCGCTGATATTGCTTGGCATATCAGCCGGTGTTCTTATAATTGGCATTGCATATGCTGCAAAATTTAAGAGATAACAAGGAAAGCTCTGCGAAAATATGTTTTGCAGAGCTTTTTGATGTTTTATAGTAGACCTCTTGCAAAAATAAAAAAGATATGATATAATAAAATTATGATGAAATATGAAATCATAAAAGAATATGATGAGAAACAGTTTCGGGGTGTTGTCACAAAATAGTTGAAAAGTCAAAATTACGCCCGAAGAAAAATATATTAATAAAAGTTCCTATAACGGCTTTATGAATATCTTGATTTTTTGAAAAGCAGATTGTTTTGCGTG
>WFLZ01000263.1 GCA_009177225.1 Clostridia bacterium | reverse complement strand
CTGCTCCTTTATTTATTATCAGCAACAACACAGGTTATTTCACATGAAACAGCCTTTTCACCGCCAACAGACGCAAGACCCTTACACGTTGCAACAGGTCCTCTCTGCTTTATAACTTCAACTTCAAGGTCAAGAACATCTCCCGGAACAACCTGTCTGCGGAATTTAGCCTTGTCTATACCGCCGAAAAGACCGATTTTTCCCTTGAACTCCGGTTTTGAAAGCATACAAACAGCACCAGCCTGTGCAAGCATTTCAATCATGAGAACACCGGGAGTTACAGGATAGTCCGGAAAATGACCCTTGAACCAGAATTCATCTTCCTTAATATATTTTCTTGCCTTTACCTTAACGCCCACTTCCATTTCAACAATTTCGTCGATAAGAAGAAACGGGTCACGGTGAGGAATAATTTCCTTAATCTGTTCCTTGTCCATAAGTATATCTGACATTTTATTGTCCTCCGTTTTTTAATTTATCATGTCATGCCAATTCTTCTTCTGCAAATTCAATCCATTTGCCGTCGGTACTCCTGCAATACAAAGCTATTGCATCTATACCGTCGTTCAGTACCTGCTCCCATGAAACAGTTTTACCATTAACAAGAATACAGTTTCCGTTTTCGTCGAAATCATAAT
Organism: Clostridia bacterium; assembly: GCA_009177225.1. GTDB lineage: Bacteria > Bacillota > Clostridia > Oscillospirales > Ruminococcaceae > Ruminococcus. Next base: position 24,598 of record WFLZ01000263.1, on the reverse strand, counting down.
ATTCTTTTTCCTGTTCATAGTCAATTCCGTAAAATAACTCAATACGGATTTCACAAGGTGAAAAATTTGCTTTTTTCAGCGGACGGTCTGAAATTTCCGGACTGTTTCTGACGTTGCAGAACATTGCATCATAACCATGAATTACGCTGCCAAAAATAATAATCCTTTCACTGGTAGAAACGGATTCTGCAATAAATCCCGAGGGATATTCCATACCGATATAAAGCGGATTTTCAAAACCTGTAATATTTACAGGTTCACAACAGTGCAGAATTTCAAAAAGTCTTCCGCCGTTTGAATCGGCGATATTCACGGTGACAACTCCGTTTTTTTCGGAGCAGTCAGCCGTAAAACCTTTGAGAGATGATAAAATCTTCATAGTATTATTTTATAATCATAATAGGCTGGTCGTATTCAACAGCCTGACCGTCGGAAACAAGAATCTTTTCAACAACGCCATCAAAATCCGACTGAATCTCGTTCATGAGTTTCATTGATTCAATAATCATGATAACGTCACCTTTTTTAACCTTGTCACCGACTTTTACAAATGCCGGCTTGTCAGGTGACGGTGCAGCATAGAAAGTTCCCACAATGGGCGATTTTACTATATTTCCGCTGACTGCACTTTCAGTCTTGTTTTCTGTCGTAACAGCCGTAGCTGTCTGTACCGCCGGAACGTTTACAGGAGCATTGACCGTCTGAACCGTCTGGACTTTCCTGCCCTTTATGGTAACGGATTTTTCACCGTCCTTGACAGTAATCTCAGCGAGTTCACGATTGCTTACTATATCAGCAAGCTTTTCAATAGTTTCAATATCTATGCCGTAAATTTCACTCATAGACAATCACCCCTCAACTTTTTTGAAACAGAGAGTAGCATTATGACCGCCGAAACCGAGAGAGTTTGAAAGAGCGGCATTAACTTCCTGTTCAATATTACTTTCTGTGCAGTAATTGAGGTCACATTCCTCGTCGGGAACTTTATAGCCCACAGTCTTGTGAATAAGACCCTCCTGAATCGACTTTGCAACAACAACAGCCTCAACAGCACCTGCCGCACCAAGAAGATGTCCAATCATGGACTTTGTGGAATTAATCTTGACATTATATGCTTCTTCACCGAAAGCAAGCTTTACAGCNGCTGTNTCATACTTGTCGTTAAGACCTGTAGAAGTACCGTGAGCATTNATATAATCAATGTCGNACGNTTTCAGACCTGCTTCCTGCATAGCGAGCGTCATGCCCATTCCGGCGGCTTCACCTGNCGNCATAGGAGAAGTCATGTGATAGCCGTCACAGGTTGCACCGTATCCTGCAACTTCTGCGTAAATTTTAGCACCTCTTGCCTTAGCGTGTTCATATTCCTCAAGTACGAGAACTGCACTTCCCTCACCGAGAACAAAGCCGTTTCTTTCCTTGTCAAAAGGAATTGAAGCACGTTCAAGGTCGTCGGACTTTGTAAGAGCCTTCATGTTTGCAAAACCACCGNAAGTANATTCTTCGTGAGTGCTTTCAGTACCNCCGGCAAGACATACATCAAGATAACCGTCCTTGATTTTTCTGAAAGCTTCACCGATTGAATGAGTAGCAGAAGCACAGGCTGTTGTAACGTCAAAGTTAGCACCTCTGAAACCTGTTTTCATGGAGATAGTACCAGCCGCCATGTTGCTTATCATCATTGGTACATAGAAAACAGAAATCCTGTTCACGCCCTTGTTAAGATACTTGTTGTGTTCGTTTACAGTAAGGTCTATACCGCCTATTCCCGAACCGACAATAACACCTGCTCTGTATGGGTCGATATCCGAGAAATCAGTACCGGCATCTTCAAGAGCCTCGTGTGCAGCAATAACAGCATACTTTGTAAACAAATCCATACGCTTTGCTTCTTTCTTGTCGAAACAGCCTTTAACGTCATAATATGCAGACTCATCAAAATCACGAACAATACCGCCGATTTTAACGCCTGTATTTTCAGTATCAAACATATCAATATATGAAAAACCTATTTTGTTTTCCTTAATACCCTCCCAAAACTTTTCAACACCTGTTCCGAGGGGAGTAATAGCACCCATTCCGGTAATAACAACTCTTTTACTCATAAATAATCCTTTCTTTTAATATTTTGATAAATTACATTGACAGACCGCCGGAAATTTCGATAACCTGTCCGGTAATGTACGACGCATTTTCCGAAACAAGGAAAGAAACAACGGAAGCGATTTCTTCGGGTTCGCCGTATCTTCTGAGAGCAACGGCTTCAAGCATTTTAGCCTTTAATTCGTCTGAAAGAACGTCTGTCATGGGTGTGCGGATAAGTCCGGGAGCAACGGCATTACAGGTAATATTCTTTCTGCCGTATTCCTTTGCAACGGTCTTTGTCATGCCAATAATAGCAGCCTTAGATGCAGAATAATTAACCTGTCCTGCGTTTCCGTAAAGTCCTGCAACGGACGAAACATTAACAATACTGCCGTGTTTCTGCTTCATCATAACACTGCAAACATTCTTCATCATGTTGTAAACGCTTTTCTGATTTACTGCAATAACAGCGTCATAAGCGTCCTCTGTCATTCTTGCAAGGAGACTGTCCTTAGTGATACCTGCATTGTTGACAAGAGCGTCAATAGTGCCAAAATCTGCCTTTACCTGCTTGACCATGTTTTCGCAGTCCTCAAACTTTGAAACGTCAGCAGAATAACATTCAGCCTTTACACCGAAAGCTCTGCACTCCTCTGCAACTGCAAGGGCTTTTTCCTTGTCACTGTCACTCGGATAGTGGTTTATAACAACGTCAAAACCGTCCTTTGCAAGTCTCTTTGCTATGCACGCACCAATGCCCTGTGATGCACCTGTAATAATTGCCGTAGCCATATTTTTTAATCCTCCGATTTATTAAATTTTATACTGTCGGTCATAATTTCATATCCGCCGATGTTATTGTATTTTTTGTCATGACTGTCCAAATCATAAGAAACAATTTTATCTTCATAGGGATTATCTGTGGATTCTTCATAATAATCCGTATCGTAAGTGGGTATTGTTTCTTCACCAATGGGATTATATTTTTCTCTCATTTCAAATTCCGCAAAAATCCTGTCACATTTTTCACAATATCCAGACGGAATATTTTCTCCTGATTTTTTTACAGCCGTTCTTCTGTCATATACTTTGAATGCGTTTTTTAATACATGACCTTTACAGCTTTCAAGTGTCAAATCAGAGTAAAATTCAACATATTGCGTTAAACTTAAACTATGTTCCGCAGGAAGTCTGATTTTTCCTGATTCAAGTTCTTCACCGCACACTGGGCAGTATCTGAAACTTAATTCACTCATCTTGTCACACGTTTCCTTTGTTAAGGAGTTTTTCAGCCTGTTCCATAATTTCCTTTACAATAGCATCGCATGGCTTTATTTCGTTTACCATGCCTGCAATAGCTCCGCAGAGGAACGAACCGCTGTCAACGTCGCCGTCAACAACCGCACGTCTTAAAGCACCGACTGTAAGCTTTTCAAATTCGTCGGGAGAAAGTGAACCGTTCTTTTCGCCGTTGGCAAGCTGTTTTGTAAACTTTGTCTTGATGTTTCTGCACGGGTGACCCGTATAGCGACCTGTAACGATATTATCAGTATCTTTTGCTTTTATAACAAGGTCTTTGAAAGTCTGGTGAATCTGACACTCCTCAGAAGCAAGAAAACGTGTGCCAATCTGTACGCCCTCAGCACCGAGCATGAATGACGCAGCCATTCCACGACCGTCAGCAATACCGCCGGCAGCAATTACGGGAATTGAAACAGCGTCCACAACCTGCGGTACAAGACACATTGTGGTATTTTCACCGATATGACCGCCCGATTCAGTGCCTTCCGCAATAACAGCGTCCGCACCTGCTCTTTCCATTCTCTTTGCGAGTGCAACAGCCGGAACTACAGGAATAACCTTAACGCCTGCTTCTTTCCATGCTGAAATATACTTACCGGGATTTCCCGCACCTGTTGTGACAACGGAAACACCCTCGTCAATGACAAGCTGTGCAAGGTCGTCTGCATTGTCGCTCATAAGCATGATGTTAACCCCGAAAGGCTTATCTGTGTTTTCCTTGCACAGACGAATCTGTTCACGGAGGTAGTCAATAGGAGCGTTACCGCCTGCGATAAGTCCGACACCTCCGGCATTTGAAACGGCAGAAGCAAGCTTATACTCTGCAACCCATGCCATACCGCCCTGAATAATAGGGTATTCACAGCCGAGAAGTTCAGTTATTTTAGTTTTCATAATTTTGTTTCTCCTTTTTCAGATTGATATTTTTGATTAATATTCAAGCACTATTCCGCCATAGGTAAGTCCAGCTCCGAAACCTATCATTGCAAGTTTCTGTCCACGCTTTATAATGCCTTTTTCAACACCTTCACAAAGTGCAAGCGGAATTGATGCACTGGAAGTATTTCCGTAATGGTCAAGTGTTATAATAAACTTATCCATTGAGACACCTAATTTTTTAGCAGCCGTTTCAATAATTCTCACATTAGCCTGATGAGGTATGAACCAGTCAATTTCATCTTTTTTTATGCCGGATTTTTCCGAGATAACCTCAAAGGACTTCGGCAATGCGTTAGTTGCAAATTTATATACTTCCTTGCCGTTCTGATAGAGTTTATGGAGCGGATTATTCGTAAAGCCGTCATCAAAATCATTTTCAACTTTTATTTCAGGTGCAACGTTCAAAGACCTTGCACAAAGATGACCTGCACCGCTTCCGTCAGAAGCAAGGTACGAAGCATAGATTTTATCACTTTTTTCAACAACTGCTGCGGCTGCACCGTCCCCGAAAAGTATGCACGACGCTCTGTCCTCAAAGTCAACAAATCTTGAAAGGGCTTCATTTGCAACAACAAGAGCATATTTCATATCGTCATCAGTTTCCAGAAAACGTCTTGCGGTATCAATCGCATAAATAAAACCTGTACAGGCGGCGTTGATGTCAAAAGCCGCAGCATTTACAGCACCTGTTTTATCCTGAATAACGCTTGCCATACTGGGTGTAAGAAAATCAGAAGTCACTGTAGATGATATTACAAGACCTATATCAGACGGGGAAATTCCTGCTTCTTCAATTGCTTTAAGAGCAGCCTGAGTGCCCATATACCATGTAGGTTCCCAGCCAGCCATACGGCGTTCTGTTATACCTGTTCTTGTACGAATCCACTCATCATTTGTATCAACAAATTTTGTGAAATCTTTATTTGTAAGTGTCTGCTCAGGCACATAAGTCCCAAGCCCTTTAATATTAATACCCATCTGTCAGACTCCCTTTAAAATAATTTATAAAATAACAGTTGTAAAATACGAAAAATTATGTTATAGTATTATTGTATACAAAGTTAAAGTATACAATATCTATTTTAAATCATTTCCGGCTTTTTTGCAATGATATTTTCTTAATTTACTCAATGATTAACAAAATATCGTCGATTATCACAAATAAGCAAAGCCGAAACTGGTTATTTTTGCCAGAAGTATATATTAACACAGAAAGGAAGTTATCATTTATGACAATTTCATTATTTTCCGGACAGGGTTCGCAGTATACCGGCATGGGAAAAGACTTTGCGGAGGATTCAGCAGTCAGAAGCATAATAGAAACAGGCTCTGATATACTCGGTCGTGACCTCATGTCAATACTCACAGAAATTCCGCAGGAGGAACTTTCACTCACAATAAACGCACAGCCTGCAATAATGGCTGTATCGCTTATGGCTCTCCGTTCAGCAGAACAGAAAGGCTTTACGTTTGACGGCGTTGCAGGTCATTCACTCGGAGAATACGCCGCAATGCAGGCATCAGGTATGATAACGCTTGAGGACGCTTTCCGTCTCATAAAGGCAAGGGCTGAGGCTATGGACGAAGCTGCACGCAACAACAAGGGTACAATGGCGGCAGTTATGAAAATCGCTCCTGAAATAGTTGCGGAAGTATGTGAAAAGGCTGAAAATTACGTTTCAGCAGTTAACTACAATTCACCCGTGCAGACTGTTATTGCAGGAACTCTTGAGGGTGTTGCAGAAGTGACAGAAGTTTTCAAGGAAATGAAAGCAAGAGTAGTACCGTTGAGCGTTGCAGGTGCTTTTCACTCAAAACTTATGCAGACAGCCGCTGACAAGTTCTATGAAACTGCCAAGACCATTACTTTCAAAGCACCACAGGTTAAATATTATTCCAACGTGACAGGCGGAGAACTTACCGACTTTTCGGATATGCCGTCACTGCTTGCAAAGCATATTGTTTCACCTGTTAAATTCACGTCTGAACTTTCTGCAATGAGCGAAGCAGGTGCGGACAGATTTGTTGAATTTGGTCCGGGAAAAACACTCACAGGACTTGTAAAGAAAACACTTAAAGACGTTACAGCGTTCAACATAGAAAACGTTGACGGTCTTGCAAATTTATAATAAAGGAGATTTTTTATCATGAACAGATATGCGTTAATCGGACACCCTCTCGGACATTCAATGTCCCCTCTTATTCACGAAAGACTTTTCAAACTCAGCGGTATCAGTGACTTTTCATACGAACTCGTTGACATTGCACCGGAGAATCTCTCGTCAAGCGAGGAGTTAATAAAAAGTTTCAAGGGAATTAATGTCACAATCCCACACAAGCAGGCTGTTATTCCGTTTATGGACAAACTCGGCGAAAGTGCTGAAAGATACAATTCCGTGAACTGCATAAGTAACGACAACGGCAGACTTACCGGCTACAATACAGACTGTGACGGTTTTCTCCGTTCTGCCGAACTTCTTCCGATAAGTGAAAACGTTGCTGTTTTAGGCTGTGGCGGAGTCGGTCGCATGATGGCTATTGAAACGGCACTGCACGGCGGTAAACTCACGCTTGCCGTAATTCCGCAGGACGTAAAAAATGCACAGATTCTCATGGCTGAAATTCTTTCAAAGTGCAGTGACGCTTCTGTAAAGATTGCTGACATCTCAACCCTTGACGACAGCTTTGATTTAATCATAAATGCTACTCCTGTAGGTATGTACCCGAAAGTTGACAACTGTGCTATTTCTGACAATCTTATAAACAAGTGTTCAAGTGTGTTCGACGCTATATATAACCCTACTGAAACACTTCTCATGAAAAAGGTACGTTCACAGGGAAAAGTAGCTGTCGGCGGTGCGTCAATGCTTGTATATCAGGCTGTAAAGGCTCACGAAATATGGTACGGCGGAGAGTTTAAAGCAGAAGATATTTCGGAAATCATAAAAGCTGTTGAAGATTCTGTAAACGCCATGAACAATTAATGGAAAATTCTGAAAGGGGGTGCAGACTGACGTAACTGTGCTATACTTTCAAAGGTGGTGATTATATAAAAAAGCTATATTCCTCACGAAAAGTTTTAATTGTCAGATATATGATTTCAATAGTTATCTGTATTTATTCAATTTTTTCAAGTGATAACAATGACTTCAGAATATTTATGGCATTTGTAATAGTAGCGATTCTGGGAGTAATGTTTCTTACTTTTCTGTTCTGGAAAGGATTTGACGACGGCAGATTTCTGCCTTTCTATTCAGAAAGCAATCTTAAAAACAGGGATTTTATTTTACGGTTCTGTGGAATAATAACAATGTATGGCAGTGCTGTTACTTCAGTATTAGGAATAGTGGGAGAAAATTTTTCCGGAGTAATCATTTCTTTAATTATTATTGCTGTCTGTATTTTTGAAAGTGTTCTTGCTTTCAAATCAAAAAACAATTAGATTTCTATGCAGATAAAATTTTCGTCAGGATTTCACGGATACAGGAGGGAGAACGTTTTTATATATGGAAAAGTTTGAAATAAATGAAAACGGCTGTCTTACGGCTTACCACAACGACAACAAGGACGTAACGGAAATAACAGTCCCTGACGGTGTAAAATATATATCAGGCTTTGTTTTTAAGAAATACAAAAAACTTGATATTGTTACACTTCCGGACAGTATTGAAAGTATAGAGAGTTCTGCTTTCTGGAATGCTACTTCAACCCTCGGCACAGATGTACGCTCAATTACATATCGTGGTGTGACTTTCAGACCGATAATTGTTTCTTTTCGCATAAATGAAGTAATTGACATGATAGCCAACAAAAATTATTCACACGTACTGTCCCATGACCTGAAATATCCCATTATCTTACAGATTTATTTCAATGACGGCGATGATGTTACAACGGCATATATAAAAAAGAATTTCAGGAAATTTTTTATATTTCTTACAGATGAGATTATTTTTCAGAATAAATATGGATTTAAAGGTCTTTACTTTGAATACATTGAAAGTGTTTCTGAAATTATGAAAAAACTTATCAATTGCGGAAAGTTCATAACCAAACGCAACATAAATACGTACATCAAATTAGCTGACGAAAAAGAATGTTATGAAGTTTTTGATATGCTTGAAGAATACAGAGAGGAGAATAATTTTTAGTCATGGAAAAGTTTGGAATAGACAAATATAATTCCCTCGTTGCCTATCACAACGATGATAAAAGAATAGATGAAATTATAGTCCCTGACGGTGTAAACTATATATTTTATGGTGTTTTCAGGGAGTATAATATAAATCATATTATACTTCCGGACAGCGTGAAATCTGTAGACCATTTAGCTTTTAAGGGTAAATACCTACATGATACAGCAACATCATGTATAACGTACCGGGGTGTTACATTCCATACCGGCGGATATTATAATTGTCTCCATGATGTCATTAAAATGATACATGACAAAGACTATTCCTTTGTTTTGTCACATGATTTGAAATATCCTGTTATTTTGCAGATTTATTTCAATGACGGCGACGACGTTACAACAGCGTATGTAAAAAAGAATTTCAAGAAGTTTTTTATATTCNTTACAGATGAGATTATAAAAAATAATAAATATTTNTTGCTGAAATACAGAGATATTAAAAATGCTTCTGAAACTATGGAAAAGCTTATCAAGTCCGGAAAATTCATATCAAAACGCAATATAGAAACTTATGTTAAAATTGCTGACGAAAAGAAATGTTATGAAGTTTTCGATATGCTGAACGAATACAGAGAGGAAAATNATNNTTAGTNATGGAANNGTTTGAAATAAATGAATATGGNTTTNTTACAGATTATTANAATGNNGATANAAANGTGNCGGAAATAACTATNNCTGACAACGTAAAATATNNTAGCGATAGTGTTTTTAATGAATACCAAAATATTCATACTGTTATGCTTCCGATAATAAAATATCGTGGTGTAACTTTCAAAAATTCATTTTATATGATAAACATATTTGAAATGATAAGAGACAAGGACTATTCCTGTGTACTGTCTCATAACCTGAAATATCCTGTTATTTTACAGATTTATTTCAATGACGGCGACGNCGNTNNAACGGCNTATNTNAAAAAGAATTTCAGGAANNTTTTTATATTCNNTACAGANNAGATTATAAAAAATAATAAATATAATTTTTNTCTGAAATACAGAGATATTAAAAATGCTTCTGAAATTATGGAAAAGCTTATCAAGTCCGGAAAATTCATAACCAAACGCAACATAAATACATACATCAAATTAGCTGACGAAAAAGAATGTTATGAAGTTTTTGATATGCTCGAAGAATACAGAGAGGAGAATTTAAAATGACTATATTTTTATGTGGGTTCATGGGTTGCGGAAAGTCAACCGTCGGCAGTCTCCTGTCAAAGAAACTCGGTTGCGGATTCTGTGACACAGATGAACTCGTTGTTAAAAATCAGGGAATGACCATTCCCGAAATNTTCGCACAGANAGGTGAACCGTATTTCCGTAAGGTANAGGCTGAAACTGTAAAATCACTNTGCGGAAAGAATACTGTTGTTGCGTGCGGAGGCGGTGCAATGCTCAATTCCGACACCGCAGAAGCTGTACGTAAAAACGGCGGTTTAATAGTTTATCTTGATGTGACGTTTGAGGAGTGCTACAGCAGAATAAACGGTGATACAAACAGACCTATCGTAATGAACAACACTAAGGAACAACTTGAGGAAATCTACAACAACCGCCGTGACATATATATTAAAAATTCAACAGCAAGAGTTGAAGCTGTGGGAACTCCTGCCGAAATATCTGAAACCATTGCTGATATACTGAAAAAATAGAACGGAGATAATATGTTAATTTATAACGCTGAAATTTATCCAATGGACGAAAACGGAGTTATTCCGCTGGGCTGGATTGAAATAACCAACAACAAAATAACAGCCGTCGGCAAAGGAACACCGGACGAAATTCCGGAAGATTCTATTGACGCTCACGGTGGAACTGTATACCCCGGATTCATAGACGCTCACACCCATCTCGGTATAATTGAGGACGGTATAGACTTCGAGGGCGACGACTGCAACGAATCTACTGACCCGTTTACTCCGCAGATGAGAGCAATCGACGGTATAAACCCTTTTGACAGATGTTTCACTGAGGCACGTATGAGAGGTATTACAGCAGTTGCGTCTAGTCCCGGAAGTGCCAATGCCTGCGGTGGTGAAATATGTGCTATAAAAACAGCAGGCAGACGTATTGACGATATGCTTATAAAAAACGTCGGTATCAAATTTGCACTGGGTGAAAATCCCAAAAACGTCTATAACGGACGTGAGGAAACGCCTGTAACACGCATGGCAGTTTCTGCCATTATCCGTGAGGGTCTTTATAAATCACGACGTTATACGCATGATATGGACAGTTATTATTCCGACAGCGACAATTATGAACCGCCTGAATATGACATAAAATGTGAATCGCTTATGCCACTTCTTGACCGCAAACAAAAAGCGTTTTTCCACTGCCACCGTGCAGACGATATATGCACTGCTATGAGAATTGCAAAGGAATTTTCACTTGACATGGTAATTATACATGGTACAGAGGGTTATAAAATCGCTGACATACTCGCAGAAGAAGAAGTACCCGTAATATGCGGACCTGTGATATGTGACCGCTGTAAACCTGAAATGCGTGGTCTTGAACTCAAAAACGCTTCCGTAATGCACCGGAACGGTGTTAAAATCGCAATATGTACAGACCATACCGTTATACCGATTCAGTACCTTCCACTTTCCGTACAGGCAGCAGTAAAAGGAGGACTTGAATTTGAAGATGCCATTAAAACTCTTACAGTAAACCCTGCTGAAATTCTTGGTATAAACGACCGTGTCGGCAGTATATCAGTTGAAAAAGACGCTGATTTACAAATTTATCGTAAAGGAGAAAATCCGCTTGACCTTATGTCTGAGCCGTTTTTTGTAATGATAGACGGCAAGACAGTACGCAGTGAGGTGTTATAATGAAAAAAATAAATGCTTTTATTGCAGCCCTGTTCATACTTTCACAGCCTTTGCATACACACGCCGAAAGTGAAATACTCAGCGAAACTATCGGAAACAGTACTTTTTACTATACAGTAAATTCCGGTCAGAACGCTATAATTACAGATTGTTTTTCATATGAGGAAAATATAATAATACCGTCGTCTCTTGGCGGTTATCGTGTTACTGAAATAAACGAAAAAGCTTTTTTCGGAAAAATAACCCTTACTTCTGTTATACTGCCGGAGGGAATAACACATATAGGTGACAACGCATTTTCCGGCTGTCTGTCACTTCAAAGTATAAAAATTCCCGAAACGGTAACGCAGCTCGGTAACGGATGTTTTACAAGCTGTTCTGAACTTGAAAGCGTTGTACTGAATAATTCTATTCTGTCAATTCCGGACAACTGTTTCAATGCCTGTACTTCACTTAAAAACATAAATATTCCGGATTCAACCATTTCTATCGGAAAAGAAGCTTTTTTCGGCTGTTCGGATATATCCGGAATTTTCATTCCGCCGAATGTTGAAATCATCGGTGAAAACGCTCTTGGTATGCACTACGATATCCGTGGGAACGGTATTGAAAAAATAAATGATTTCAGCATAAAAGGTCTTCCGGACACCGTTGCCGCAGATTATGCGGAATCCAATAACATTGAGCTTTATTTTTTGCTTGGTGATGTCAATTCAGATAATCTCGTGGATTCTGTTGACGCAGCTTTTGTACTCAGCGAATATGCATATTTGTCAACAGGAAAATCAGGAACGTTTGACAGATATCAGACGTTTGCAGGTGATTACGACGGAAACGGGCTTATTGACTCTGTTGATGCAGCAATGATACTTATTGAATATGCACGTCTGCAAACAATTTTATATAANGACATATAAAAAAAGGACGTACTGTAAAANTACGNNCNTTAATATTAATCAAGCATTACTTTTGTTTAAGCTCATTTCCTGAATTGTAAGAGCGTCCATAAGGGTTACACCGTCGCCGTCACCGTATACATCAGCATTTGCTATGCCCTGCCATGTGAGTTCAAATTCTTCCGGATTTGCAATTGCNTGCATTATCAGCACTNCGTCTGAAATATTTACCTCGCCGTCCTCGTTTGCATCTCCTGCAANGGTTACTTCGGGGAGTGCGTTTTCAACACTTGTTACATTAACATATCCTCCGTTAAGCGGTATAGCATACGATTGTTTAAATCCTGTATCTTCTTTTATCTTCTTTGAAAGCTGAAAACATTCATCAAATTTATAACCTACCAGTTGAATATTAGTTCCGTCTGCCCACTTGAACGTTGATGTCTGCTCGTCATATGACTCCTGATACGGAAATGATGATTCTTTGTATTCTATATTATTATCTGCAAGATAACCTTTGAAAACAGCTAAATCCTCATCATTTTTAAAATTATATCCATTAAAGTGCCATAGATATATATCACCTTCAAATAAAAATACACTGCCTTTGCCATTTTCAGATATAAAGAACTTGTATTCCGGATTATCAAAATAATCAGTCATTTCCTGCCACGCTGTATACTTTACATCGTCCAGGCTGAAAGAAACCGTATATGGAGTAACACCAGGGTTATTAATATAAATTGCTCCCGATGCCATTGCAGTCATTGAAACCGCACACACAGCTACAGCCGAAACAGCAGCTAACATTTTCTTGAGTTTTTTATTCATAATCATACCTCCCATTGAATATTTTTGTTGGCTCTATAAAAATTAATATGGTTTGTCGTAAATCTTACTGCAATATTAGGACCATTACTTTCATCTTCAAAATAAGAATATGCTGCAATAATGCCAACAGCAGTTTTATATTCCACTTCATTGTCTCCAATATCTATATTTTCTTCAATATATACTGGACCACCGCTATTTCCTGGAGTAGCATCAGCATCAACCAATAACTCTGTTTCACTTAAATCTAATATATTACCTTTTCCAGTATATATTACAGGAGGATTCCTATTTACTGGTACATCATTCACTATTCCTGGAAATCCTGATACTTTAACAGTTGCACCTTCAGCACTATTCAAAGCTACACCTAATTCAAAATGAGGATATGAACTTAAATCTTCTTTAACAGTAATGAGTGCATAGTCATATTCATAGTATCCATCAATATAATTTTTAGGTATATGAAATTCAACAGGTGTTGCATTTAATTCCACTGAGCCTGATTTATCTAATACTGATATTTTCTTTATATTTAAACTCTTATCATTTTTTTCATCATATAAACAATGTGCAGCAGTTACAATCACNTGGTCATCAATAANNNATCCTNTACCTGTTTCNGNACCAGCGATAATGAAAACCNCACCATTACATTCTTTATCTGGTTCACGGTCATCTGTTCCTACAATACCATAAGTTCGTTGTTGGATTTGATTATTATCAGAAGAAATAGGATTTAATGTATATCTTCTTAAAAATTTACCAGTTTGAGCATTATAAACCCAATACCTTTGCGATGTATTTGCCGCTTCGGATTTATTGCCCGAATATGACACTGATAAAATCATAAGCATCATTGCAATAAATACAGCGATTGTCTTTCTGAAATTTAAAATGTGTGTTTTCATCATGTCGCCCCCTTATCCCAGTGTACCTATCTCATAAAGCTGGGCATAGTATACGTCCATACGGCTTATAACTCCGTTCTGGTCAATGTCAAGGCTTTCAAGGTTAGTCGGTTCAAAAACACCACCAAGATACTGCATGATATATACCGCATCTGAAATATTAATCACTCCGTCACCGTTCGGGTCGGGAACAGCTGCCGATGCAGACAATGCACCACATGACATGACCGCCATTACTCCCCCAAGAAGAAACGACATTAATTTTTTGTTTACTTTCATGGTAAACTCCTCCTAATATAAATTTACATACAGAAGATAAATGTTATATTACATTATATTCTTTATGCTATCTAAATTGTACCATAATTTTACAATTTTGTCAATATATATCCGAAATAAACCTGCCAAATTTCACATTATATCTTTGTGTAAAACAGCAAAAAGGACGAACCGAAGTCCGTCCTTTAATATTAATCAAGCATTACTTTTGTTTAAGCTCATTTCCTGAATTGTAAGAGCGTCCATGAGGGTTACACCGTCGCCGTCGCCGTATATATCAGCGTTTGCCTTGCCCTGCAATGTGAGTTCAAATTCTTCCGGATTTGCAATTGACTGCATTATAAGCACTGCGTCTGAAATATTTACTTCGCCGTCCTCGTTTGCATCGCCTGCAATAATGTTCAACAAATCAATTGACTCAGTTAAAACACCATTTGCTGTATACATCATAGACATTATTATATCATAATTTTCTCTCAAAAATGCCATGCCTTTCAATGCTTCTTCTAATGTAGCATCATCATCAAAACGGATATCATAAGGGCAACTCTCTCTTTCTATTTCAACAATTTTAAATTTCAAATTATCACGTTCAGCAATGGTATTGATTTCATCTGCTAATTCAGCAGTTATATTATTTGTATAATACAAAGTAGGATAAATGTTTACATAAGCAATTTTTTGATAATAACCTTTTTGAAACACTGAACGCAGTACATTACTTTCTCCATAATTTTCTTTGAAGAAAGATGTCAGCTCATTGGCTTTCAGATAATTTTCATCATGGTTATTATTTTGATAATAGACATCTATTGAGAACTTTGTAAAATCAGTTTCCTCAACTACCTCACCTTTTTCATTTTCATAATAATTTTTACTGTAACGTATACTGATGTCATCTTTATCAGATAAATTCATATTATCTCTGATTTCCTGCTCTATAGTTTCAAAAGTTGCATTTTCCATATCAGAAATATCAAGATTTACATATGCCTTATCATAATGACGAATTTCAGGTGTAAAATTAACAGCATAGGAGTAATCTTCAAAACAGCCTTTTGATATCAGTACATTAACTAATTCCTGACCCGGATAAGGGAATGCTATTGTTTCAAGATAGCCATAAAGGTCAGGACGAATAACATAATTTTCATTTTCTATCTCATCTAAATGAAAAGGAGTATCAGATTTCATCAAAGAAGCATTACTACTGAGAGCAGTCATGCCGNNAGTAAGGATAAGCATNNNAGCCGCCATAGCNGCTATTCTCTTGAATTNTTTCATCATAAATATTCCCCCTTAGTATTTATTGATTTGGGTATTCTGTTTGTAGAACTGTAATAAAGTTGGTGTTATTCTGGTAGCCCATGTATCACCACCAGTTGTCGGATTTGCTGCTCCGGTTACAACTCCTAAAGCTGATTTTGCCAAGGTAGAATTATAATCAGATTTGTAGTACAAAATTCCACCACTCTTACCAGGATAAGATAAACTTTTAGATGTAATTCTGTATTCCAGTTTATTGTGTCCCCAATCACTGCTATAAGGTACAACAGTATTTTCATCATAATATCTTGCATAAGGATAAGTTTTATTGAGTTCACTATCAGCAGAGAAACTTCTAAATCCACTGGTTGTCAGTTGTTTACCACTATTCATGAACTCATCTGTGGGAATACCCATAGACCATATACCGTATTCTGATAAATCATCTTCAACGTATATCAGGGCATAGTCATAATTATCCTCATTACCATAACTTAGGTTTACATATTCTTGNGGTACATGCAGTTCCTTANCCGATGATNTATGNACCAGATGAGANGCATTTACTTNTCCTTCTTTATCATANATATNGATTTTCACATTGTTAACAAATCTATTGTTACTTTTATCATATACGCAGTGTGCGGCAGTTGCAATAATATGGCTTCCGACTATAAAACCACTGCCGCCCCCACCATTAAACTTAATCTGAACAACGTTTGTATTTTCCCTATCTCTTTTTTCTATAATCAAATCCGCATATGCAGATACAGAATTTGCCCCATAAGATACAGGCTCGCTCAAAGTATAAGAGTCCTTGCTTGCCAAATCAGAAGAACTGCAATTATGACGATAATATGTTCTTGCCTCAGCATTAGGGACAGTATAGAGATTCTTTCTTACAGTATCAGCAGTAATTGTCTTGATTTCTACATACTGAATCATCAACGCATCAGTACTATCAATAACATAATCCTGATTTATATCCATACATGTCAGTTTATATGCGTCTACTTGGTACATTCCTGCAAGATATTGATTAACAAGAACTGCATCTGAAATATTTACTTTTTTATCACCGTTGGCATCACCTAAAAGAACGTCCTTAACAGCCGCATATGATTCCTTTTCATATAAATTTGTTACAGAACCTATACACACCAAAGCAGAACATAAAGCAACTGCTTTTTTCAATAATTTGCCCATTTTTTTATTCCTCCCAATATAAAATTTACATACAGCAAATAACTGTTATATTACATTATATTCTCTATGTTATTTAAATTGTACCATAAATTATTAAATTTGTCAATATATACCTGAAAAAAAACTGCCAAACTTCACATTATATCTTTGTGTAAAACAGCAAAAAGGACGAACCGAAGTCCGTCCTTTAATATTAATCAAGCATTATTTTTGTTTAAGCTCATTTCCTGAATTGTAAGAGCGTCCATAAGGGTTACACCGTCGCCGTATACATCAGCGTTTACCCTGCCCTGTTCAGTGAGTTCAAATTCTTCCGGATTTGCAATGGTTTTCAGATTATTTAAGTACGGTCGAAGTGACAAAATCATCAAAAACACTCATGCAAAATTATTGAAATTTTGAAAATTGATTTGCGTGCATAGCACTTTTGACTGAAAATCATAAGTACTATGGCGAAAACTTCTTTATGAACACCCGTCTTTAACCAACTCTTTTATGATATCATTTCATTTTACGAATATGTCTGTTACGACTGAAAACAAAACATACCGCTACCCCCGCAATTCCTATTACAAAGAAAAGCAAAGACGCTCCGTCGCCCTTTTCCGTACCGAAAAAAGTTCTGATTAAAAAGTTTTTCGACACACCTGAAACCAAAGGCTCAAATACATTGTCAAGCAGGAAACCTCCCAGAAAGTAACCTAAAGGTATAGTAAAAAATTGAAGTGTATTTCTTACTGAATATATTCTGCCCTGCATATCCGTCGGAATATGTGTACGGAAAATAACGTCCATATTTGCATTCATAAGCGGAATAAATATCCACCCACATANTGCTCCTNCACACNATACAACCGGATNTTCACCGAATGCAAGCANGAAATTTTCCGTACTCATTGAAAAAAACAGACAACCACATATTACTNTTACTCTGTTCTTCGNTTCNGGCATAAATGTAACAATAATACTGCCCATAAGCGTGGCAATTCCTACACAGCTGTTTACAGCCCCGAGTGCTGTTTCATCTGACTTTGAAAGAATCATTGCAGGAAGTGCAGACTCATAGACTGACGCAATAAAATTTATCGCCGAAAGAAAAAGCATAAGCCACAGAATACCTTTATTTTTCTTCAACCATAAAATTCCGTTTCTGACAGACTGTGAAAGACTTTCCGCTTCTTTACTCTCTTTTTTTATTTCGGGAATTTCAATAAAAAACAACAGAACAACAAACGCCGTGGTAAATGTTGCAAGGTCAAAAATAATTACTGCCTCAATTCCTGCAAAAGCCAGCAGTGCAGACGCAAAGGCAGGCGTTAAAACAGTTACAAGAGAATTTGAAAAAGAACGCATTCCACTTGTTTTCTGATAATATTTTTCAGGTATAAGAAGTGTTAACGCCACGTCGGACGCAGGTTGCTGAATGGTATTCATAAGACCGTTAAGAGCGTTTATAATGTACAGATGCCATACCTGCAAACAGTTATTTTTCAGCAGTATCATTACTGCAACAGTACATACTGCCGCAAAGCTGTCACAGACAAGCATGATAATTTTCTTGTTCCATTTATCGCTTACTGCTCCGGCAAAAATACTCATAATCACATAAGGTGCATATGAACACACTGTAAGCATAGCTGTTGTAAGTGCTGAACCACTTTGCTGATATATCCATATCACAAGTGCGAAATTAGTCATTGCACTGCCGAGTGCGGAAAATGACTGTGTAATCCATAAAATAAAAAATAACTTTAAATCATAAAAAATATTTTTCATAATACCTTGCTCCTTGAATTTATTAATTTATAATCAAAAATGCAAGGTACGACGGCTTTTTTAATTACTCCATGCAGTCCGTCATGCCTTGCATGGAGCTGTATCAATACAAAGTATCATTTTCTGTATTCCTTTCATATGTTTAATTTTATTATATCACATACAACAGAAAAAGTAAAGATATAAAAAAATCAATACACTTTAATTCGATACTCATAAAGAAATTTAAGCCACGAAGCAATTATTGATAACTGCTTCGTGGCTTATTTAATTACTCGCATAAATCAGAATTTAGCTAACTAATTGGCAGGAATCCAAGCTTCATAATCTATATAATGGTCATATACTGTTAAAAATAAAATTTTCACTTTTGTTTCAATACTGTAATTTACAACGGCAATGCTTTCATTAACAAGATGTGGTTCTTTAGTGCCTAACAGCAATCGTTCGTATGAAAAAAGAATTGACGAGTATTGAAATGTATCATCTGTTTTAGAGTAAGAGAAATGAAAAGGACAAAGCAAGATAATTATTATAATCAGCAGAGTTATTTTTGCTTTCTTTGTTTTTCTTAATTTCATATCTTTATCATTTCTCCTTTCTAAATTCCGATTTATCTTAGTCATAATTATACATCAAAGCCGTTACATTGTCAATAGAAACGCCATAGCACTTTTGACTGAAAATCATAAGTACTATGGCTTAAACTTCTTTATGAACACCACTATTTCATGTACCGGTTTTTCTTTCAATCCGTCTGACTTTTATATATGATGTATCTTCTGCTCTGAGAGCAATTACTGCTCCTCTTATGAGATATGCCGAAAGTCCTCCGTATGACGTTTTATGCAGACATTCAACACACGTTCCTTCAATAAGTCCCAAATCGCTGAGACGGTTACGCATTTTTCCGCTTAAAGACATTTTTTCAACCTGCCCTGTTTCACACTCTTTCAGGGTGTTCATTCCGGTAAGGTTTTCCATATATTCTCCTTATGAAACAATATAATTCAGGCAAACGCCTGTTATATTATATGTCATACATGTTGTGTCAGAAACTTGTCCCTGTAGGTGCTTATTTCCGTAATAATTCCGTCACTGCTTCCCGTTATGGTAACCGCACCTATACGCTCGTTGTAGGCGAATCCGAAAGTTGCCAAATCGGACAAATCTTCGCCCTTGTAACCGCTGTATGTACAGAAAATTCTTTCTGAAGCACGGGACGCAAATTTTGAACGGTATTCAAGAGCCTGCTGTGGATTATAGAGAAACTGCCTGTCAAGGTCAAAAAAACGGTGACGGATAATATTCTGTGCTATAACACTGCTGTCCTCAAGGTCAAATTCCCCGAACTCCTCGTTTATATTCGACATATGAAAGTGACTCATCAGCTTTCGTCCTGCTGTTGAAACGCCCTTTGACAAAATCTTATTGTCCGGATATAAAAATTCAGACGGATTCTCAACAGGTGTTACTCTTACACAGTTCGTTCCTCTTATATATGGATAAGTTCCGCATATCTTGTATGAAAGATTTACAATGCCGTCCCACATATTAGAATTGTTCTTCACATAAATATAACTTGTTTCAGAATTGTCCTCATGCGTTACATATGGCAGTGCATAGAAACTACTCATAAGCTTGTTTACTGATATATTTGTTTTCAGCCCCGGTTGCATCTGGTTCTGAATAAGCATGGACGTGAAACTTCTTGACGATACTGAAATAATGTCACTGCCTCCGGACGTTGTAACAGTAATATTATCAGCAAGTCCGTGATGAACAAGTTTTCCATCTATGAAAAACATCACTTCACTGATTGTTTCGAGTTCATAAAAGTCACATGAAATTTTTGCACCGAAAGAAGTGTAAGGCTGATATATGTCCTTTCTGAACGTAAAAGAAAGCAGTTTTTCAAACGCCGTTTCAAAACCTTTCGTATTTTTTAAAACTACATAAGCATTCATACGGATTCCTCATTTTCCATACCGGCTTCCGTCGATATAACAGTGACGACCGCTGAAATGAAATCATCATTATTGTCGTCTATAACAAAAGACTGTACCCTGCACTGTCCGAAAACCACGTTTTTATATTCTATATCAAANGTACTGGTATTTTCCATNATGCTGTTTATATTCACTATAANNCCNACCGGATTATTTTCGTCACATATACGTCCGCTGAACGTGAGACGAATTGCTTTTTTTCCCGAATTTGTAATAACTTCGTCACCTAATACGGTATTCTGTTCAGAAAAATTCTTTACTCCCGATGCCCTGAACTTCTCACAGTAAAGAACAACATCACCTATCTGTACAGGGACGGATTCACGTATATTTATAATACTCATTCACTGCCCCTTTCAAACTTATTCATACCGCTTATGGAAAGTCTCGCAGTAAGAACAAAGCGGTTTATATTTGAATCATGTTTTATGGAAATTTTTCTTACTGAACAGTTCATGCCCGAAAATTTCATAACAGCCGGCTGAACATTTTCCGAAAAATAGTTATATAATTTTTCCATGCGGTAATTTTCCGGTGCGGTAACATTGATATCAATGTCTGCCTTGTAAGGCACAAAAGCGGTAAATTCCGAATAAACAGGTGTTTGAAGTTCAAAAGAACCCAAATTCACGATAGTAAAAAAACTTCTGTTTTTCTTTTCAACTGAAACAGCGTCAAAAGCACTGTAAACAGGAGTTACACCATTCTGTGAAAGATGTTCAATAATTTCACTTATAATGCTGTCAATCACGAATTATTCCCCCGTTCCGTGTGAAAAACTCATAAACATGAACGTTTTCGGTTTTATCAAATCTTCACAAAGATTCATATAGTCACGCAGAAGTTTTTCAGAATATGAAAGAACAGTATTCTGTGAAACATTAAGCATTTTTCCGGCAACGGTAAATTCAGCACGCTCACGGGCAGAATTAATCTGCTGTAAACGGTTGTTTGCTATAGCAGCACAGAGAAAGTCAAGACGGATATCTGTCGGGTCAGATTCAGGCAGGAGCATTTTTTCAACTTCGGAAATAGCAATACTTATAATCGGAGTATAAGTTTCAGAAACGTCCTCTCCCGAAAAAAGAGTAAAAAGCGTTTTTATGGATTCAATATTCATAGTTCTCTCCTACTTCATTGAAAATTCATCTGCGGAAAAATCGTTTTCCTTTTCGGGCATAATCTGAACTTCAACACCCGTCGGTGAAAGACGTTTTTCAAACGATTTTTTCATTTCTATAAGCTGACTTGTATTCATAAATTCCGCTGACATCATAGCTGCATCAACAGCAGGTTTTCCACCAGTGAAAAAAGCAAGTCGGCGTATATCACGCTTTAACTCGTCACTGACGCACTTTATATCATAATCCGAAAAGGTATTAACAGTATCTTCACTGCTGAAACGCTTTGTAACTCCTGCGTTAACCTGTGCCGGAACAGCTACAAAACTCCATTCATAAGCGTCTGTTATATCACCCAGAATGGAATAACAGAGTTTGTCATTGTACTTTCTTCCACCGAAATGCGAACACATTCCGACAGTCTTGTTACAGCCACATATTGAACATACCTTACGTGCGGAACTGCATGAAATACTTACCTCTTTTTTTATACCGCCGTCAATTTCAGCAATAAGAGTGTCATTTTCGCCGGTGCGTACCATATAGGCGTTTGCCTTAAGATATTTATATGGACTGCCGTACTTTGTCATACGTTCACTGTCTGTAACCACTTCGGTGTCAAAAATACGTGCATTCTGATTTGAGGTAGTAGGATTGTGGTCGAATATACCTGTCTTGCCTATAAAGCTTTGAGCGAGAGTTTCAAGTGCCTCATCTGAAAAACATTCGTAATCACGGTCAATATCGTTGTCACAGAGAATAACGGAAAAAGTATAGACCTCATCTTCTTCAAGTGGTCTGCGTGTGAATTTATTTATTTTATCAAGCGTTTCCTGATTCATAAAAAAACGTCCTTTCATTAAAATTCAGGGAGCGTATTTTTACATACGCTCCCCTGATAATCTGTTTATTCTTCAATTTTGAGAACCTTAACAGCTCCGGCAGTAATTTTTCTGAAACCGCAGGTAATTGACACTGTAATCTGGTCAAGCTGACGGTCAATAAGCTTGTCAGTTTCCATAACAAGATTAGAGTTTGTAATAAATTCAAGAGCAAAATTACGGTCAATACCGATAATTGTATCACTGCTGACAGCAGAAGTCTTTATAAGTTCCGAACCAAAAGGCAGAATCATTTTTCCGTTTGCGTCTGTGGAAGTATCTGAAAGCTGTTCCATAGCCACAATTTTTGAAGCGTCTTCAGGAGATGCGATTATAGTATTCATATTGAAACAGTCAAAACTTCCGTAAAGTTCCGCAAGAGCACTATATGTAAGAGAATCAGCATTTATGACATCTGCACCTGCTTCGAGAACTGAAACAGCCTTCTTTACCACTGAAACGGCAAGCTTTACGCCGATACTTCTGAGCATTACACCAAAAACATCAAGTCTCTGCTGACGTACAGCTTCATATGATGCATTGATAAGTCTGCCGTACTTTGAAAGAATGGTAGCACTTGAACTTTCCTTGACGGTAGTTGTCGGGAGTACAGACGCTTCTGTAGATGCCTTGTACTCTGCTGAATCGTCCATCACACAGCCGAGATACTGAGAACTTCCGCTGACTGTCTTTACAGCACATACGGACGAAAGAACAGTTTCATCAAAACCCTTTCTGATACAGCGTGTAACAAACTCCGGAAAAAGTACAGCCGTTTCAGTTGAAGAAAAGAACTTTTCAACACGGTCACAGTCTGAGCCGGCGATTCTGATGTTAAAACGCTTTAACTGTCTTTCAAAAGCGTCAAGTTTTTCCATAGGTGTACCACAGTAAGAAGCAGAGGGGTCAAGTTCCTCAAGAGCGTCGGTAAATGACTTTTCGCTGAGATTATAAAGACCCTTTTCAAGTTTGATATCATTGTACATATAAATATACCTCCATAATAATTTTAATTGAGATTTTCAAGACGCATTTCAATTTCTCTTGCCTGAGCGTTTTTAAGTCTTGCTTCAGCAAGGACAGATTCGTCCTGAAGATTTATGTTGTCCCATTCCACGCTGCACACTGCGTCTGCACCTATGGAACAGATGAAAGAATTTCCTATCCCGCATATCACAGGAGTAAGCAGACGGCGATAATATTCAAGTTCAGACGTGAGAATATCTGCCTGCTGAGACGACATTCTTTCCGTAGTATTCCAGTTAAGACCGAGCAGAAACGGCGGTATTGAAAGTTTAGCGATAATCTGTTCAATAAGTTGACGAACAGGAATATTTGTATCAAAAAGCTGGTTTTCCGCACCGATTACCTTTATATCAACGTCACCCACTGCAACAAAATCCTTGACCTGTCCGTATTTTGCGGAATTCATACCGTCCGCCCATTCCTTGGCAATCTGTACGGCTCTTTCACGGGAATATGCGAAATCGCCGGAATCAGAAGGTGGTTTATAGGTAACGGCATAGCGTACATTTCCGGCACGGTCAAAATTCTGTCCGATACACTCATAGATACGCATAAGAATACTACTTAACGCCGGAATGCCACGCAGAAGCGGACGACCTCCGGTAAGTGACGCATACATAATACGCTCCGGATTTGAAACAGCTTTTATAGTACCGTCATCATTTCTGACGGCGTAACGTCTGATAAATGGATTGTCACCGGAAGTAACACGAACCGTCGAAACATCTCCGTTCCACAGACCTGCAATGCGTTTTCCGGACGAATCAACCACTATTTCCCCGACCGCACTGCCGTAAGTCAGCAAATTGTCAAGAAAATTATCGGCAAAAGTGTTAACGGACTTTCCTGTAAGACCTACAGGAACATTTTCAAGAAAGTCATCAAGTTCCGGCTGAAACCTTTCGTCCGAACATACTACTCTGAAACCACCTGTAAGACGGATAATCTTCATCAGGGCAGCGTCAATAATCGGCACGGCATTACGCAGACGGTCATAAAGTTCCTTTTCACAAGGTTCTATCGCAGACGGAAGATTAAT
>WFLZ01000278.1 GCA_009177225.1 Clostridia bacterium | reverse complement strand
ATTCTTTAGTTGTTGTAGTAGTTGTTGCAGGCTTGCTTGTTGTGGATTCTTTAGTTGTTGTAGTAGTTGTTGCAGGCTTGCTTGTTGTGGATTCTTTAGTTGTTGTAGTAGTTGTTTCAGGTTTGCTTGTTGCGGATTCTTTAGTTGTTGTAGTAGTTGTTTCAGGTTTGCTTGTTGCGGATTCTGTAGTTGTTGTAGTTGTTGTAGGTTTGCTTGTTGTGGATTCTGTGGTTGTTGTAGTAGTTGTTGCAGGCTTGCTTGTTACGGATTCTGTAGTGGTTGTAGTAGTTGTTGCAGGCTTGCTTGTTGTGGATTCTTTAGTTGTTGTAGTAGTTGTTTCAGGCTTGCCTGTTGTGGTTTCTGTGGTTGTTGTTTCAACGGGCTTTGCAGTTGTTGAAGTAGATGTAGATGTTGTTGTAGATGTTGAAGTAACTGTTGATGTAGATGTAGATGTTGTTGTAGCAGGTGCTGTAGTAGTTATAGCTACGGGTGCTGTTTCAAGTGAAACGTCATCATTTTCTACAAGAATGCTGTCTGAAACAAACTGTAAGTAAGCTTCGTCTGCACCGAAGTCAACAGTTTTTCCGTTCTTGTCTTTTGCGGATATAGTTCCTATTTCAAAAGACCTGCCGTTGATGATTGAGTCTGAACCTGATATATATATTTCAAAAATACCTGTTTCTTCATCGAAGAAGTATTCGGAAATTGTAGCACTGATTTCAGCGTCGAATGTAAATATAACATCATTTACTTCTTTGTTTAATGATTCAAGGATAAGGTTAAGAGAAGTTATTTTTTCGTCGATGTTTTCGGAAACTAATGTTACGTTGCCTTTTTCGTCAATCTTAACTTTTCTGTCAACCTTGTCAACAGCAACTTCTGTCTTAGTCATGTTTTCTTCAACTGGCTGTGCAACAGTTGTGCTTGTAGTTGTTGTAGTTTCGGGTTTTGCAGTTGTAGATGTAGTAGTTGTTGTAGACGTTGTTATAGGCTTTGCAGATGATGTAGTAGTTGTTGTAGTTGCAGGTTTTGCTGTTGATGATGTAGCAGTTGTAGATGTTGTTGTGGTTTCTGCTGATGTTGTTGATGTAGCAGTTGTAGATGTTGTTGTGGGTGCTTCTGTTGTTGATGTAGNAGTTGTAGATGTTGTTGTGGTTTCTGCTGATGTTGTTGATGTAGCAGTTGTAGATGTTGTTGTGGTTTCTGCTGATGTTGTTGATG
>WFLZ01000113.1 GCA_009177225.1 Clostridia bacterium | reverse complement strand
CTTTTCTTTTAGTTCTTTTTTCAGCTTTATGTTTTTCCTGATTATGAAAACAAGTACTATAATCGGCACTATCAATTGTAAAACAAAATTTATATGGGAAAGTATCTCATAAGAATTTCTATAGCCAAATATGCCCCACATAAAAGATTTAACACAAAACGCAATTATCTGCCACACAAAATACAAACCTATTATTTTACCTATTGTAAAACGCTGTTTTTCGTAGTCTTTCATAGCAATTTCCCTGAGCTGAACTATTTCACTTTTCTGACTGCCATAGTCAAAATCGGGAGCGTTTTCATCATAGGCAAGCCGTCGGGCAAGGTCTTCACGTGCTTTTTTGTTACGTTTGCTTATACGAGGCATAGCTATAAAAAAAGGCAATAACCCAAAAACAAACATACCTATCAGTACAAATGCTGCACTTAAATCACAGCTAACAGCAATTCCAATAAGTATCATTGCAATTATAAAAACAATCATAATTTCCAGAACAGCAAGCCCCAAAGGTGAGATATACTCTTTTTTAAAAAGCTTGTATGCGTTTTTCTTTTCGTAAATCATCTGCTGATGATGTACATTTTCAAGCATACGCAACTTAGAACGTTCGTTCCGTAGCTGTCCCTCAAATTGCTCCATAAGAAGATTAAGCTGTGATTTTGCACCTTCGCTTGCTTTCATTATGTCCTGAACGTTTTTCACGACGTTCTCAAAAGCGTTAATTTCCGTCAAATCCTGTGCCTGAAATCCCCTGAACTCAAACGGCAGACCACTTATTGACATATCCGAATAACACGGAATAAGTATTTTTGACTTGTCTTTCTTCATGAGTTCAATAAACCTGCTCCACTCGTTTCTTACCCATACAGCGTCGAAATGTTCTTCAGAAGTTCCGACACATAACATAATCTGTGCCGAATTTATAGCAGAATATATATAAGGTTCAAACTCCGTACCGAGCTTACCTTTAAGCGTTACAGGTGCAAAAAATACCTTTATATTCTGTTTTGTAAGTTCTGCATAGAGCTGTTCGGCAAGCATAGCGTCGGCAGAACGGTTTCCGTCCTCCCCTGTTTCCTTGTAGCAGATAAAAACGTCAAACGGCTTTTCATTCACTGCAATTGCAAGAATCCCCTGCTGAATACCGTCAATGACCTCCGCAAGCTGTATGTATATATTTCTAAGATTAATGTCAGAGTATTCAAGAACTTTCCGGAACTCCGGAATATCAAGAATCTTTTCAAAAGAAGTACGGTGACACGTCGGCACTCTGTTCTGTGTTTCGGGGTCAACGACATATTCTATACCGTACTTACATAGGCAAAGTCCCCAGTAGGCTTCTGCTTCTTCCGGAAAATCGTTGACGATATCCCTGTATACATCAGCTGCCCTGTCGAAATCGNNGGCAAAACGCAGGTCATTCNCTTTATTGAAAAGATTAAGCNTTTTTTCACTGCTAAGGTCGGNAATAGTCTGCACGGAATCGCAGTAATCACACTTGCAAATACGCATATTAGGCTTTACGTCAAGATTTGCTCCGCACATCTTACAACTNAATACCATAAAATNNCTCCTCTGACTAAAAANTTGAGNCAGCATTATAACAATACTGCCTCAAAGTGAAATGCAAANAAATNCTTATCTCTCGCACTTCTGGTTAGCAACTGTGCATGAAGTCTTACAAGCAGACTGGCATGAGGCCTGACACTTGCCACAACCGCCCTTCTGAGCGGACTCTTTAAGGTTAGCCTTATTGATTGTCTGAATGTGTTTCATAATATAAACCTCCGGTATTTTTATTACGGTTTTCACCGCAGAATGATTATCATAATTATATCATATCATCAGAAATTTTTCAATATGTTTTTTTATGTAAAACAATTTTTGTTAAATTTCGACAATTAATATATACATAAGTTGTAAAAAATAATCACTGTTCTTCGAGTTCAACAAGCTTGTCAAAATTTTCATCTATCTTCTGTTTAAGCCGTTCGATTTCAGAACATTTAGAGTTCATAAGTTCGTAATTGCTGTAAACTTCTTCTCTGGAGATTTCTTCTGTAAGAGTGTCAATTTCTGCCTGTAAATCGTCTATTTCCTTTTCAAGACGTTTCATTTCGTTCTTTCGTGCAGCGTCCGCACTTCTCTGTTGTTTGCTCCGGTAGGTTTTTACAGCTTTTTCTTTGGCAAGTTCTGCCGATTTCGCAAACTTTTCCGCATCGGCAATTTTTTTCTGTTCAGCCTGTTCGTCACGCAGTACGTCAAGATATTTTTCAAATCCGTAATTATGACATCTGTATGAGCCGTTCGTAAGTTCAATAAGACGGTCTGCAATTTTACTCAATAAATATCTGTCGTGCGAAACAAAAATAACAGTTCCGGTATACTCAGCAAGTGCTTCTTCTATCGCCTCTTTTGACGAAAGGTCAAGATGGTTCGTAGGTTCGTCAAGAATAAGGACGTTTCCGTGTTCCTGCATCATGATAGCAAAACACAGCTTTGCACGCTCGCCACCGCTTATAACTCCGGTTTCCTTGAAAACGTTCTCACCTGTCAACCTTACCTGTGCAAGCAGACTGCGGACTTCCAAATCAGACATTGAAGGATAACGGCTGTGTATTTCTTCCATAACGGTAAGTTCACGGTTCAGATTGGTGCTTTCCTGTTCAAAGTAAGATATTTTAATATTGCTGTTCCAGTGGACAAGACCCTTA
This sequence comes from Clostridia bacterium, assembly GCA_009177225.1. Lineage (GTDB taxonomy): Bacteria > Bacillota > Clostridia > Oscillospirales > Ruminococcaceae > Ruminococcus. The sequence goes on along the minus strand of WFLZ01000113.1, from coordinate 765 downwards.
TGTGCAAGTTTTTCTTGAATAATTTTAAGAAGTGTAGACTTGCCTATTCCGTTATCGCCAATTATACCGATTTTTTCGCCCCTGCGGACTTCAAAATTTATTTCGTCAATGAGAGTTTTACGGCTGTTACCCTCGCCTACTGATATATCAATGTTCTTTACTTTGAGAANATCTATCGGCGGTTCNGTCGGNTAGGTAAAACGGNTTTTTGCGGTTTTCGTTTCATGGAAAGGCTTTTNCACACGTTCCATTTTTTCAAGCTGTTTACGCTTGCTCTGTGCCATTTTTGTAGTTGAGGCACGCACAAGATTTTTCGCCACATAGTCCTCAAGTTTTGCAATCTGCTTTTGCTGTATTTCGTACTCTTTAGCACGACGGGTGTCGTTTTCCTCTCTCTGACGGACAAAGGCAGAATAATTCCCCCTNTAACGTGTGAGAGTTCNCCTTTCTATTTCANATATCGACGTACACAGACGGTCAAGGAAATAACGGTCATGNGNTACGATAAGGACAGCACCTTTATATGAACGCAAATAATCTTCAAGCCACATTATCGTTTTGAAATCAAGATGATTGGTCGGCTCGTCCAGTATTAAAAGATTAGGTTCTTCAAGCAGAAGTTTTGAAATGCACAGACGTGTTTTTTCACCTCCGCTGAATCCTGAAACCGTGCGTTGCAGTTCGTTTTCCGTGAATCCCATACCATTCAGAATCATTTTTATTTTAACATCAGTATTATAACCGTCGTTTGCTTCAATCCACGAT
>WFLZ01000256.1 GCA_009177225.1 Clostridia bacterium | reverse complement strand
TACCGTGCTTTTTACTACTCCGAACACTCTCGCTGTTTCTTCATATGTATGTCCTTCTTTTTGATATGCTACTGCTGTTTCTCTTAAATCTTTACTTTTANTCATATTTTTATTATATCACTTTTGTGTTCGTTTGTAAAGTGGATTGACTATAAAGTTGACTAACAGAGTGTGGTTCTGCTACACTCTGTTTTTCTGTCTGTATACTTTTGCTTATTCCGAATTTTGATTGATTTCAGACTTTTCAGTTGCTGTCAGACGTGGATATGCGTAAGCTGTGAAAAGGCTTTTGTTATTTCGAATTATTTAATTTTTGTTTTTCTAAGCAAAAGAATATTATTCTCTTTTATTGTAAAAATGTAATAATACATTTAGTATTACACTTGTAAAAAAACAGAAAGTATGCTATAATAAAAAAGGTGATTAAAATGCAGAAAACAATACGGAAAAGTATAGAAAAAGAAATGTAGGAACTAAAAAGCAGAAATGTTATTACAGCAAATCTGGTTTAAATAAAGCGGAAAAATAGAAAACTGTAAGATAGATGTATTTATGAATTATTAAGATAAAAGTAGAAAGAACAAAGTAATATTTATTTACAATAATATTATAATATTGTATTATTATTGCTTTTTTTAAATATTTTTTAAATTAATAANAGNTNNNTANTTACAATTGAATTATTATTCAATTTATGATAAAATATATATAATAAGTGCCGGCGGTGATTTTTATGATTAAAATTGCAGTTATAGATGATGATAATATAACATTAAATCAAATAAGTAAATTTATTAAAGAAACTATTAATGAAGAAATAATTTTAGATAATTTTAAAAGTGGTATAGATTTTTTTCANAAAATNGATAAATTAATATANNACATTGTNTTTCTGGATATTGATATGCCTGAAATGAATGGGTTTGAATTGGCTGAAACTTTAAAATTTGTAATGCCAGAGATTACTATAGTCTTTGTTTCAAATTTAGAACATCTGGTGTTCCAGTCATTTCAGTTTAATCCGTTCAGATTTGTCAGAAAAAGTTGTTTAGCGGAAGATATTATTTCTACTGTTAGTGCATATAAAAAAGAATTGGACAGAATAAAAGATGTTTATTTTTTTAAAACAATCGAAGCAGATAGGATTATTCCTACATACGATATAATTTATTTTGAAAGTATGGGTCATGATATTTATGTTCATACTGTTAAAGAGAAATATAAACTGAAAAGGGAACGTGAAAAGGAAGTGAGTATAAAAACGTTATCGAAACAATTTGAAACCAAAGGTTTTTTTCGTGTACACAGGAGTTTTCTTGTAAATTTCAGGCATATCTATATGATTAATAAAAATAGTATAACTTTAAAAAATAAAATATCTATAAATATTAATCCTCACAAGTTTAAAGAGATAAAGAATATATATCAACAATTTTTGATGATGGAGTGATGATATGGATTATGTAATTGAAATGATTTATAGTATAATGGAATCAATTCTCATTACAAGTTTTATTGCAATGTATTTTGATGTGAAGCCAAGATTAAGTAAATCAGTGGATATTTTTATTTCATTTGCGTTAATTTGTACATTGGATACCTTGATGACTATATTTGCCCCCCAATGGATTGTAACATTATTCTCAATGATTTGTTTGCTTATCTGTATTNNTGAGATTTTNTANANTGNTACTATATTAGAACATATATTAATATCAACAATATCTGCCATATCTCTTGCACTGATTGATGTTTGTATTTTTACTTGTCTAAGCTGGATACTTGGAATTGAATATAAAGAACTTGTAACAATAAGTAATATATCCCGCTTTTTAGCAGTTTTGATAACAAAAGTAATATATTTGATTTTTGTGGGCATTATTGCTTCTTTCAAAAAAAAATATATATTTATGCTTCATCGTATTGAATTGTNTCNTATGTCATCAACATTAATCGTTTCAGGCATTCTCATTTCAATTGTAAGAAATATAATTTATCATACAANAGAATATTATGATGCTTTTCTTATTATTTTACTATGTATACTTTTACTTAATATTGGACAATATTATATAATAATTTATATCAGCAAGAAAAATATAAAGGAAAAAAATATATCTTTAATGCAAAAACAGATAGAAATGCAGGAAGAAAGCATTCGTAACCTTGAAATAAAATATGACGAAACAGCAAAAATTCGTCATGATATTAAGAATTATATTTCTTGTGCGTTAAAACTGGCAGAACAAGGCAACAACAAAGATTTAACAGATTATCTGAAAGAATTGTCTGAAGATAAAATTAATACTATTGCAAGTTATGTAAAAACAAAAAGAAAAATTTTAGGTGCAGTTATAAACTCAAAACTCGGAATGGCTGAACGCAAAGGTTTTGATATGCAGTGCATGATTTTAAATGAAATGGATAATATTAAAGATATTGATGTAGGCATTTTGCTTGCTAACTTACTTGATAATGCAATCGAAGCCTGTGATAAAAATTCTGGTCATTCTGAAATTATGCTGAAAATATGGAGTGAGGCGGGATATTACTGTCTGGAAATCAGCAACACTGTTGAAATAGATGTATTGACTGATAATCCGAATTTATTTACAAGCAAAAATAATAAGGATTTGCATGGAGTAGGTTTAAAATCTGTAAAAGATATTGTTGAAAAATATAACGGAATGATAAACTTCAGGCAAAAAGCTGATATTTTTTATGTATATATTTCTCTTGGAAAATGCATTTTATGATAAAAATCATGCATTTTATGCCACAAAGATGTAGTTCGTGCCACATATATTGACTAAGGAATAATTAAGAGCTATAATGAATTCGGTGATGAAAATATGATTTCATTTCTGAGTAATTTTATAGCTCTGTTTTTATATAGAAAGAAAATTATTGATGAAAAAAGATTACCTGTTTGTGCATATGGATTTGAAATAATAGTTTCTACAATAATTGGATTTTTATTGGTGCTGACTTCCGGCATTATTTTAGGAGAATTTATGGAAGCAGTATTATTTTATTGTTTATTTGTTGGAGTTCGTCTATTTACTGGTGGTTATCACGCTGATACTCATTTGAAGTGCAAGATGACACTATTGATTTGTTGCTTATTTGTTCTTGTAACGTCAAAGTATTTAAAACTTTCAATTGGATTGCAGTGTTTAATGCTGTTATTATACTTAATTGTTGTTTTTTTATTTTCTCCGGTTGAACATATCAATGCTCCATTAACCACAGATGAAAAGGCAAGAAACGGAAAAATATCAATTATTATGGCAATAACATTGACAATAATAAGCTTATCAGGACGCAGTTATTTTTATAAAATTTCTTTTGTATCCTCGCTTACGTTGTTTGTTATAGCAATATTAATTATAATTCCAAAAATTCAAGAAAGGAGAAAAATGTTCTATGAAAAAAGTAACAGAAAGAATTCTTAAGTTCAGTGCAAAGGTAAGCGAAAAGATTGCTGTAAAATCTTGTGGTGCTACTTCAATGTTTGATTCATATCAGCCGAAGATTCCAGATGCAGTAAGAGCAATGGCAGAAAAGAATAAAACTAAGTAAGGTTTAATGAATTATCCAAAAAGTCAGAAATATTGAAAAATAACAAAGGTATTCAAATTGGGTCACGTTTACAAAGTGGCGGGTCTGCGTTGTTTTATATATANGGGCGAACTGGGCGAACTTAGTTCGCCTTCTGACTTAATCAAAAATATTAAGGAGAACTTTATTAATATTACACCTGAACAGTTATTAATGGCATTTANTNCAAGATATTCCCCNTNTTTATTAAAAGGCTTTTCATTTCCTGAACGTAAACCTGAANNTGTGCCAATTNATGAACATCACCCTGAATTATATGCAANAGCCCATAGTGTNNATTTAAAAAGAAAAGNATACCCATTTATTGGGGCAAAGCTTGCAGTATTGGGTTCTGTTGGCGGATGTGAGTGTGTTAATGATATAATGAATACATTACATTCAATTGTTAATGATAATTCGTCTAATAAAAATATGGAAAAGGCTGTTGCCGGTTTGCTTGGTATTTTAATTGTTGAAACAACAAGGCATACAGAAGAGGTTTGAAAAAACAAACCGCTAAACAGAATATCGTGTTNGCATTGGCGAATCTGTATCTGGCTGACAGATTTTCTCCGTCAGTCTGATTCTGTATGTCTTTGCGTAAAAAACTGAATATTTCTCTGCTCACTCGGCATTTCTGCCGAGTGTTTTTCTTTGCTCTTCGCACTGATTGTTCATTATGCGGTATTGCCTTTACTTTGATTATTTCCTTACATATTTACTACTTCAATTATATCACTAACTATTACTGAGTTCAACTATTTTTTCATATATTCAAACAGAAATAAGACTTTTTAATCTATTTGTTAACCTAAGTTAACACAAAAATTATAAAAATAGCTCCATACCCATAAACTCAAAACTCCATAAGGGTACGGTAAGGGTATGAAACGTTATTTTTTGATATGCAGATAAAAAATATCCTCGCAAACAACGTGTTTACGAGGATTCCTGCCAAAGACCGCTTATTTTGATACAATCTAATAAGCGTTTTCTTTTGTATTTTCCGTTTTCTTTTGGTCATAGCAGTTTTCCATTGATATTTTCACCTTGCGAGCTTTCTTGTAAAAAGCCATGCCATACTTCGCAACTTTCTGATAACAGTCGTTCATCAGCTGTTCTGCATACTTCTTTTCTTTGATCTGCTGCAAGGCTTCATCACATTTATACTCCAATTATTTGAAACTGTTGGCAACTTTCACTTCAATCACGACTGCAATTTTTCTCGTCTGAAATTCACAAACTGATACTTTATCTCAGCCAGAGATTTACTTTCTTCTGGAAATCAACAGATTTCTAATCAAGCAGAGCTTGCAAAAGATCGAACTTTCCTTCTTTTTTACCTTTTCACTGAACAAGACGGAAATTCTCCTGCGATAAGTATCCATAATTTCACGATTCAGAATTGCTATTGTTGCAATGGTTTCGTCGATGTCGAACAATAGTATTTATAAGCCAACGCAGGATAACTACTAATTATAGATTGTTAAGGAGATGAAAGTGATGTCAAAAAATACATACTCTTGTAAATACGAACAAGAAAACCTAATTTTAAATCCAGTAGAAAATCTCCCGTTAACTTTTGGTGATGAAGCAATTGCAAAATTACAGGGATTATATATCACAGACAAATCTCGTACTGAGGAACAAAAAAAAGATTCAAAAATATTATTTGCTGGTAGAGAGGATTATATTAAGGGAGTATTGCATGTATACGATATTTGGAAACAACGATTAAAAGCTCAGGATATTACTATGCGTCCTCAATCAGGATTAAATGCTCATCTTTTGATGTTTTTAGGTTTAGGTACGATTGGTGATAAAGTAATGTTACTACCTGAAGAAGCAGGAGGACATTTTTCAACTTCTAAAATATTAAAGCGAATTGGTTATAAAATCATCCCAATTCCCATAGATATGAAAAATAGATGTGTGGATATAAAAAAAGCAATAGAACTTCAGTATAAGGAGAAATGCAAATTTCTTTTTATTGATAGAAGCGAGGGTTTAATTTATGAAGATTTCTCTGAACTTTGCAACAATTTCGATGGATATAAGATATTCGATGCCTCTCAGTACCTAACCAACATTATTTTTGAACAATTCAAATCTCCATTTGACATGGGATTTGATTTAATAATATCAACACTTCACAAAAATTTTCCTGGTCCGCAGAAGGCTTTAATTTGTACCAATAATAAAAACAGCATAGAATGGACAAATATTATTGAAACATTGTATGATTGCGTATCAAATATTCATGCCGATAAAATATTACAAGCAGGTGTAATTATAGAAAATCCCATGTTAAAAACATATAGCATGGATATTCTTGCTAATGCATCACTGCTTGAGCAAAAGTTATCTGAGTTGAATTTGCCAGTGATTCTAAGAAACTCACAACTCAAAGGAACTCATCATATATGGATTCCATTTTATAATAAAGAGCAGACATATGCTGCTTATAAAAGACTTGAACAGAATGGTATCTTGACGAATTATCGACTATTACCATACAACTTAGGCTACGGATTAAGACTCGGAACAAATTGTGCCACAATACAAGGATTAACTGTTGAGAATATTCCTATGTTTGCTGAAATTTTTTCACAACTGATAAATGGGAAAGGAGAAGCTGAAATTATACATAAATTTATTTTGAATATTATTCAGCAAAGTAAGTATGGAAATAATAGAGTATAATTCACATTATCAAAAACAATTACTTAATTTCATAAAAATCGTATTTGAAGAAAATGAAATTCTGCTTGATTTTACAAAAAAGCACACAGATATTCTGAATCCATTATCAGTCTACTTTTCATTTTTTATTGTTGTTGATAACAACAACGTTGTTGGTTGTGTAGGAGTAAGAACCTTTAGCGATAAGGAAAGAATAGCCGAAATGAAAAGACTTTATTTGCTTAATTCATATCATGGATACGGTATTGGTGGAAATTTAGTTAAAAAAGCAATAAAGACTGCTGCTGATAAAAAGTATCAGTATATGCGTTTAGATACAAAGGAAAAATTTTCTAATGCAGTTGCTTTAATAAAAAAATATGGCTTTTATAAAATCGAGCGCTATAATAATAGCTCAGCAACTTTATTTTATGAGATAAAACTTTAATCTTCATGCTATTGTAAAACTATTGGATAAAATTTTGCGATTTTAATCATTTTATTCATGCTTATTTTATAATTTAGTGATTCAATAAATTATATTAAATTTAGTTGTCGCTTATAGTTGGAATTTATGTAAATTTCCTTTATAACATGAGGTTCTTACATAAATGTTGATATATCT
>WFLZ01000078.1 GCA_009177225.1 Clostridia bacterium | reverse complement strand
AAACAGAATGTTTATCATTTCAAACGTCTTTTCGGTGCGTAACGCTGGGCAATTTTGGACATTCTGCCCTCTGATTCAACACGCTGTCTGCTGATAACATCAAGTAACGATTCAAAAACCTCGTCGTATTTGCGACTGTTATCGCTTATGCCGGAAAAAATTTTCTCAGACGTTCCTTCACCAAGAAAAGTGTCGTAAAATTCACGGCATGTCTTGCAGTACGTGCGGATTTTTTCAGAAATGTTGTTTGTCTCTGTGTTTCGGGCATTTTCAAAGACTTTGAGTGCGGAAAGATATCTGTCTGCTGTTTCAGCATCTTCCATATCCACCTCAAACTCACAGCCGTTTATTGACCATATATAGTTATTTTCCATGATTTATCACTCCTTTGTGGTTGTTGCTGTTTTGGATTTTGCCGAAGTTGTGGAAACGGTTGAGGCAGTCTGAACAGCAGGGTTAACAGCAGTCAGGTCAATGGTAAAGTCAGTATGTTTTTCACCATTTTCCACGACAGCGTAATACGTTGTATTATCACTTATGAGGTTATTTGGATTGTCGAGTCGTCCGATACTTGAGGCGAGTTTAAGCGGAAAACCGTTTGTTATTTTATACAGTGTAATAACTGCTCCCTTATAAACGGCATTAACGGTAATCGTTACGGATGTACCCTTTGTCACTTCGCCCATAATGTGCGTTGAACCGCCATCGCTTATTTCACCCTGAACGCCGTCACCAGTGACAAAAACAGCAGCACTTGTAGAATAATCAATTTTCTGTTCAACATGAATCGTCTGCCAGTCATCATTTGAAGTCGCAGTGCAGTCAATCAGAAGCCCCTTAGCCTTAAAATTTCCGGAGTATGTCAAACAGTCTGTTGTATCGCCGTTTGTGTCCGGAATTACGGCATAATCACGCATTTTCGCCGGAGAGACAGCACCACTGGTTGATAAGTCGACAGTTACAATCGTACGCTTCATAAGATCGCCGATGTACTCGTTTTCTGTGATTTTAACAATATCTGCAAGCACCTCATTGCCTGTATATCGGTCAAAACTGTATGAAATCGACGGAGCATAACCGACAATATCANTACGTTCAAACTCCTCATCGACGTACTGACGGCTGTATTCTTTCGGATTCTGCGAATAGCTGAGGTCTGTGAAGCCTTCCATACGCTGAAAACTGCCGTTCGGAAGTTGCCAGAATGCTAATTTTTTCGGTCTTGTGACCAGATTTCCGTATTTTAAATTTTTACCCATTTGTGTACCTCCTGTCCTGATAATAGACGAATTTNAGCTGAATCTGATAGCGTGCGGTGCTGTCGTCGGTGTCGAGAACATACCCGCCAGACTGCACCTCGATATATTGCGGAACNCGATATTTATCGAGTTCCGGAAGATTTCCGNNGTTGGACTGNNTTTCAATCCAGTCCGCAAAATNNTCATAAAAGCCCGAATTTGCGATATTCTGCAAGGTGTCCGCACCGTATTTTTCACGGCTTGCAAAGATAAAATTGAACTGCCTGAGTGAAGAACCGTCGGTATATCGTCGCAAAATCGGCTCTGTGATTTCACCATCAACGGTATACTCAATTTCACTGTCACCCAGACGGTCAACATTAAGTAGAACGCCGTTCTTCAGCAACGGACAGCCCGAAATGAAGTCCCTAACGCTCTCAATTATTGACATTTCATCACTTCCCGTTGAGAATTTTTTTAGCATTCCGCACGATGTCTTTTCCTTGTGATGTCCACATTCTGCGAACCCATAAACGTCCTCTTTGACCGCTTGATTTTCCTTTGAAATACTGAGGTTTTGCATACGGTGCAGTGTACTTTATAACGCCCGTTCCCACACGTGTTCCGGTAATTCCCGAACGTTTCAGAGAACCTGTTTTTATAGGCACTAACGGGTCGGAACGTCTGAGAATCTCGCTGTCAATGTACATCTGTGTACGGTGAATTTTTTCCGGACTCACGCCTTTTAAGTTGAGTTTAAAATCCCATTTCATTACTTTGCCGTCACCTCGATATGCCGTACTTTTCCCGAACCATAGCGGAAATTTTTCACCGACATTATTGTAAGACTGCCTTTTTCTTCAACGTCGCCAAGACAAATCAAATCGTCTTTGCACGGAATGAAGCTTTTCAGCGATTTTTCGGGAATAATACACATAATTTCATTATTTTCATTCATGCCCTTGTTGCCTTTGTTACTTTCGGACTGTCCGGAACAGTTTTCCCAGTAAACTCCGTAAAACAGGTGTTTTTGCCATATCGGAAGACGTTTTTCCGTATCAGTCGTTTTATGGAAAACCGTGATGACTTTTGTGTTAGTGAACATTATTCCACCCCTCTGTAAAGTAGTCCGGTGTTGCCTAAATAGTGTAAAACCGTACTTTTCAGCGACTTCTGAAAATCTGCATCGGTCATGGAAATTTCCTGTACATAGTCGTAAGGATTCGCCATTGACACTGAATATGCCCCTATGCTTTCGGAAGTTTTCGG
>WFLZ01000136.1 GCA_009177225.1 Clostridia bacterium | reverse complement strand
AGAGACATTAGCTCAGTCGGTAGAGCATACGCCTTTTAAGCGTAGGGTCGAGGGTTCAAGTCCCTCATGTCTCACCATAATGGTGAATTGAAGTAAATGACACTACAAAAAAGTCCGAATTTTCGGGCTTTTTTATTTATCCGTCGAAAATTTCATAGTCAGNACTGTAGATAATATGTTTTTCAGAGATGANTTCGCTCNATATGTTGAATGTGTTTTTTACCTGTAGTAAGTTCATCATCAGAAATCCTTATAATTCAGAATATAATTATTCAATTCATTATATGTCATGTGTTTTCACCATCTTCCATTGCCCTTAACAATAACAGGACAAATTTCCTTGATTTTCGAATTTAATTTCTGAACACGCCTTATTGCCATGTAAATATCTATATATTTTTTTTGAATTACCATATTAGATAGTTCAAATGTTATTTTTCAAATCTGTCAACATCTTAATTGTAAAATTTGGTTTTGTGTCATATTCATGTCATATTTTCCTGCGGATATTCATAGGTAAAAAATCCTCTTTAAAAGCCATTAAGACTGTCAGGTGACAGAGGATTATAGCATAATCCGTGTCATATTTTAGTATAAGTCTTAAAATTTTCAGATAGAAATCTTGCTCTTTTGCGATAATTTGCTTATTTTTATTTTTCCGTAATATGGAGAAAACCGCTGTACACTGCGAAAAAACGCAATATACAGCGGTCATAAAAATAGCGGACAGAGAGGGATTCGAACCCTCGATACGCTATTAACGTATACACGAGTTCCAGTCGTGCGCCTTAGACCAGCTCAGCCATCTGTCCATCTGTGATATTATGTGCGGTAANACCGCTTGGTGCGAGTAATGGGACTTGAACCCATACGTCCTTCGNCACACGCCCCTCAAACGTGNCTGTCTGCCTATTCCAGCACACTCGCAAAGTACTTTTATATTATACATCATAAAAATAAAAAAGTCAAGAGGTTTGAAAAATATTTTTCATATTACTATTTATCAAAAATATATTGCCATAAAACAATAAAAAATCTCATATAATGATATAAAAATTTATAATATTATAAATAAACTCAAAACAGAACACAATTCGACAAAACTTACTCTTGAAAATATACAAAATCTGATATAAAATAAATTCTGTAGGAAATTTCAGAAAAGGAGAATTATCGAAATGGAAAATGATAAAATCAGAGTACTGATTGGTGACAACACCGCCGATAATGGAATCAAGCTTGCTTCCGGACTTCGTGAAATGGGTGTTTACGCATAATACACGTAAAANTNANGNAAACNTTATCTTCAGTTCAATCGTAAAGGATATTCCGGACGTTGCGGTAATAAATCTCTCAGTACCGGAACTTGATGTCATAAGCATCATGAAAAACGCAGAAAGCACCCTTGCAAAAACACCTGCTTTCATCATCATATCTGACATCAAAAACAGTTTCATTGAACGTCAGATTATTGAAAACGGTGCGTCATATTACATAGCAAAGCCATTTGAAGCGGAAACTCTCTGTTCCATTATAAAATCAGTAGCAAGAAAGACAGTGTCACCCGACTGTACAGACATTGAAATTATCGTTACAGACATTATATGCAAACTCGGTGTACCTGCTCATATAAAAGGATACCAGTATCTCAGAACGGCAATAATCAATGCGGTCAACGACAACTCACTTATGAACTGCGTTACCAAACAGCTTTATCCCTCTGTTGCCAGACAGCACGCAACCACTTCGTCAAGAGTAGAACGTGCCATACGCCATGCAATCGAAACAGCATGGGAAAGAGGAAATACAGAAGCTATAAATTCATTNTTCGGCTATTCAATAAAATCATATCACANCAGANCAACNAANTCANNATTTATCGCANTNGTTNCGGACAAGCTCAGATTACAGATNAAAGCAGCTCCTNNTATGAACAGNCTTTATCAGTAANANNCAGATATTATACCGGAANATTNTATGAATGATGGACAAATCATTATAGAATATTTTTGGTTGAATTTGGATAATGGGCTTATAAAAGCTCTTTTTTTATATATAAATAAATTATCCGGAAATCTGCACATAGATTTATAAGAAAAATCTGCACACAGTTTTTTTCGTTCGGAAAATTAATATAATTTTTTACGGGTACTCTGTGTACCCGATTTTTTTAATGAAATCACTTGCAATTTGTCTGAATATATGTTATCATAGACTTTAAGGAGGATTATTTATGAAAAATATCTTTTCAGTTATTTTTATGAATATCTGGGGCTATGATATGATAATTTTCATTGCCGCTGTCTTTACTGGAATTATGTATTATTACTTAAGGCGTTCGGCGGACAGGCTGTATAAAAAAATGCACCTTACCGTTTTTGTTCCCGACGGTGATGTTTCGCAGAAAGAAGCCGTTTCCGATATCTCAGAACTGCGTGAAACAGAAATAGTCAATATGAGAAATCACACAGGCGGTCTTTATTCTGTTTTCGTCAACCTTACCGGAATTTTTCCGCTGCTTGGCATTCTCGGTACGGTCATCTCACTCCTCGGACTTGTTGCAGATACGTCAGATGTCACAGGAAATTTCTATGGTGCTTTGACTTCAACGTTCTGGGGACTTGTCTTTGCAATTATATTCAAGTTCCTTGACGGCATTATTTCCGCAAAAATTGAGGACAATGAAAAAAGCGTTGCACTTTATCTTGAAAGAAATTCAAAGAACGTCACCGAAAAAGAAAAGGTAACTGTATGAAAAACAAAGGTATAGTTATCGAACTCACCGCTTTACTGGACGTTATTCTTATCATGCTTTTCTGGATTATGATGAATGTTCAGAACAGCAGTGAAAGCATTCAGACAGAAGCTGAAAACCGTGTTGCCGTCGCTGAAGAACAGGTGAAGAAAGCAGAAGAAAGCGTCTCAGAAGCCGAAAAACGTGCGGAAAATGCCGTTTCAGAAATTGAAAAAATGCAGGCTGAACTTGATTCAGTCCGTGAGGAAACAGAAAAGGAAATTGCAGAAGCATGGAAAAAAGCCGCAAGCATAAACGACAACGCCGCTGCCAATCAGTATGCACTTGAAAACTATGAAAACGGTCGTCTGATAACTATAAATCTGAATTACGACAATATTTTAATATCAGACGGAAATGGTATTCTCGGACAGACTTCCGTTATCTCAAAGGACAATATAGAAAAAAGTCTGATTGCGTCACTTGAAAGTTTAAGTCTCGGACAGCATGACGTTATTCTGTGTGCAATGATTTATGACGGCAGTGAAGCTCTCTACAGGGACGTAAGGGCGGTAAAAACTGCGGTTGATGAAGTAAAGAGCAGTTATACAAATCTTTACTGTACCTATATCAATATAAAGGAAAGGTAAAAATATTATGAGTGAAAAAAAGGAAAAGAAAAAAAGTAAATTTCTGCCTGTACTGGTTGTATTACTGCTGATTATTGCAATACTTATGATTATAGCAAGTCTCGGATTCGGCGGTGGATTCGGTTCGGGAAACGGTAACGGTGACGGTGGCAATAGTAACAGTAAAATAAGTTCTGAAAACTCTGTTGCGGATAGTGCCGACAATGACAATATTCCCGAAACTGACGAAACCACAACGGAAACTCTCCCCGAAGAAACAACGGAAGCTATAAGATATATGGAAATTACTGTTTCAGGTGACACTTACTTTATTAACAGTGCTGAAAAAACGCTTGACGATTTCATATCACTTGCAACAGACGACGAAAATACCGTTGTAAGAATCACTGATGACAATGCCGTTGCTGACGCTATGGAAAGTCTCATATCTGCTCTTGAAAACAACAATATCCAGTACATTGAACCGACAGAATAAACTAAAAGGACGAACTGAATTAAGTTCGTCCTGATTTTTTATATTACAGTTCATAAAATCTTCTGAAATTCTCTGCCAGAATCATTCTGTTTTCCTGTTCAGTGAAACCGAGTTCAATGAATCTTTCAAGTTCTTCCTCGTGACTCCACATAGGGAAATCAGAACCGAAGAAACAGTTTTCAACGCCGTATTTCCTGATAAGACTGCGTGTATAGTTCTTTAAAAGAAAAGCCATTGAACTGCTTATGTCAAATACCACATTTTCAAGCCCTGCGAGACATTCCTCCGCTTCACTCCACCTCTGATAACCGCCGAGATGTGCAGCATGAAGTTTGAGTTCAGGAAAATTTTTATGAATATTAGCTATTCTGTGCGGTGCTGAATATTCATAGCGATTGTCACCGCAATGAATCAGCAAAGGCATTTCACCCTCTATAATTTCATAAATTCTGAATGCTTCCGGAGAATCTGCGTCGAACTTCTGAAAATCTGGGTGCAGTTTAACACCGTGCAGACCGAGTTCCTTAATCTGCTTTATATCCGCTTCAAGATTTTCGGAATTGGGGTGAGTTGTACCCAAACCGTAAAAACTCGGATTGTGTCTGCATTCCCTTGCGATAAATTCATTAATTGAACTTATCTGATGCGGAGTTGTGGCAGTTGAGCATACAAGGTAATTTTTTATACCTATCTTGTCACCGCTCTTTATAAGCTGTTTACTCATTCCACAGCTTTCCATCGGCAAATCATAGAAACGTCCGATATTTACCGTAGCGTTTTCCGCTATTTTTTCGGGGAAAATATGTGCATGAGCGTCAATGATTTCGTATTTGCTGTAAATTTCTGAATCCATAATTTTAACCTCCTGAGAGCTGTTATAGCTCTTTTTTCTGATTTGTCAATATATTAAAGACGTTCTTTAAAGTCTCCATATCCGAACTTACGGAGCGTCTGAATTTTTCCGTCCGTCTTAAGAAGAAGTATAGACGGCAGGGACATTCCGTTAAAAGTATTATTTTTCACCATTGAATAAATAGCCATATCCTCAAAAACCAGTATGTCACCGACTTTAAGTGGATTGTCAAAAGAGTACTCCCCTATCACATCGCCGGAAAGACAGGTCTGTGAACCCAGTCTGTAAGTATATTCTTTTTCGTTCGGACTTCCGGAATTTCTCAATGGTGGACGGTACGGCATTTCAAGAACGTCAGGCATATGACAAGCCGCCGAACTGTCCAGAATCGCTATAGGCATATCGTTTTCAATAATGTCAAGAACTTCCGTGACAAGATAACCTGCATTAAGTGCAACCGCTTCACCCGGTTCAAGATAAACTTCAAGACCGTATTTTTCCTGCATACGCTTTATACAGCGTTCAAGACGTGGAATGTCGTAATCTTCACGGGTAATATGGTGACCGCCGCCGAAATTTATCCATTCCATTTTTTTCAGAACGTCACCGAATTTTTCCTCAACTGCCGAAAGTGTTGTTTCAAGGTCGTCGGAATCCTGCTCACACAGTGTATGAAAATGCAGACCGGTTACACCATCGAGGTCGTCACGATTGAAATTTTTACTGATAATTCCAAGTCTTGACTTTGGTGAACACGGGTCGTAAATCTCGTGACCCTCCTGTGTGGAACACTGCGGATTTATACGCAATCCGATTTTTTTGCCTGCACTAAGAACACGTTCACGGTACTTGTCAAGCTGTCCGAACGAGTTAAAAATAATATCATCACAATATGAAATTATTTCATCAATTTCGCTTTCACGGTATGCCGCCGAAAAGACATGATTCTCCTTTCCCATTTCCTCAAAACCGAGTTTTGCTTCAAAAAGTCCACTGCAAGCCGTGCCGGAAAGGTACTCCCCTATCAGCGGATAAAGATGATAACACGAAAAAGCTTTCTGTGCGAGGAGAATTTTACAGCCTGTCCTTTCCTGCACGCCTCTGAGAATTTCAAGGTTATTAATTAATTTTGCCTCGTCTATTATGTAACAAGGGGTCTGTACTTTATCAAACATCTTCCACCTCAAAATATAGCTTTCTTTTTACCCTTTTCGTTCTTCGGGTAAGTACGGACACGGATAATGTGGTCAATGTTAATAACACTCTCGCTGTCCTTTTCGTCTATGATAATAAAGCCGTCGCCGATTTCAAGAACCCTTGCAATAATCATAGCACCCTCAACGTATATTATACACTCTTCCTTATCATCAGCAAAACGCTGTAATGCTTCCTCAATCTTCAACGCCGAAAAACTCCTTAAAAACAGATTTATTTTTTGTAACTTCCTTTTTCTTGTTGTCAACTTTCTTTTTCGGTAAAGCACGTACACGCATTATATAATCAATGTTGACAATGCTTTCACTTGCACCATCGTCAATATGTACAAAACCGTCACCGATTTCAAGAATTGTCGCATAAATCGTCTCACCATTTGCAAAATGTATAAAGCATTTTTCATTATCTTCTACGAATTTTTGTAATGCTTCTTCAATCTTCATTAAAAAACCTCCTCAGCAGTATTTAAGATACTGCATATTTTTGTATTCATAGTCCGGAACTTTTCTGAAAAACATCTTTTCCCTGTACTTTGATTTATCGCAGTTAATTAAATTTATTGTATGAAATCCGTAATACCATTGCCCCGAATCATATTCAACGTACCTGTCATTATAAATTATTCTGCCATATTCGTCCGGTTTCAATGTGAAAGCAGTTTCGTTAATTAAGTCCCTATGACAAAACGGTGAACTTTTATCAAAAAAACCCTCATTGTGTCCACGTCTTTTACGCCCGTTAAAACAATAATAGCTGTCATTGCAGAACATTATTTTATACCTGTCATCTTCTTTGAAAATACGTGTATGGTGTATTAGTTTGTTATAACCGCATAATAAATCACGAGTTCCAACTGTAAATATCTCTTTTCCAAACTTTTTTATTTTTTCGTGGTATTTTTCAAGGCTGTTCCTGCTCTGTCTGTAAAACACTTTCTGATACAGCACTTCACAATCAGGTATTTCTTCTGTAACTATAGGTGTAAATTTCAACGAATTTCTTACATTGGCATAATTTGCGTAACGGACATCTTTTTTATAAAACAATGAAATATACTGCACAAAAAGCATTAAAAATCTCCCTTTTTAGCAGTACCTCAGATACTGCATATTTTTGTACTCATAATCCGGAACTTTTCTAAAAAACATCTTTTCCCTGTACTTTGATTTATCGCAGTTAATGAAGTTTACCACATACAATGTATAATACCAATCTTCATCAAGTGTAACGTTTCTTTCATTATAAATTATCCTGCCGTATTCGTCCGGTCTGAGAATAAAAGCAGTTTCGTTTATAATGTCGGTATAGCTGAAGTGTGAATTATTATTCATAAACTCCTCATTATGTCCACGACGTTTGAAAGCATTATACCTTGTATAATATCTGTCATCACAGAACCTTATTTTATAATCATCATTAACCTTGAATATACGGTTATTGCGGAGTAGAGTTCTGTAATTATAAACGGGGTCAAGATTATCAGAATTAAATATTTCCTCTCCGTACTCCTCAAAACTTACTTCATATTTTCTTATTCCGTCAACGCCTTGATATAAAGGCACTTTCTGTAGCAACACCTCGCAGTCAGGGACTTTTTCAATAGTTATCGGTGCGAACTTTATTGAATTTCTTACATTGGCGTAATTTGCATAGCGAACGTTTTTATAATACATCAAAGAAATATACTGTACGAAAAGCATTATAAATCCCTCCTTATGTCAATACTGGATAATTTATCTATCATGTCATTCAGGTCGGATATATCAATGAATGTTTCAGTAATTTCCAAGCCCTCTAAATGTAATATGGATTCTTCTTTGCAGTAATCCGGTCTTGCGGCAAGTATACGTACTTTTTCGCCGTTTCCTACCGCAAAAACCAGATAATCGTTATCTGAAAACGAGGGCGTTGAAATCATATAACGATAGTCATTGTCAGTGTCCCAGTCTTCCGGATAAACCAAATTACATATTTCCCTGTAAGCCTTTTCCGTTGGCATATTGAATATTTTTTCATTAACCGGAATATTTTTCAACGAATTTATTAATGTATGAAATTCATATGAGAGTGTCGCCGACTGGATTTCTTTCGGGAAAATTTCAGAATTAACTGCAAAAAACAAAGTGCCATTCTGAAAAGACTTATCGATGTTCCAAAACTCCACAACGTCAACAATCACTGCAAAACAATCGGGATTACCTATCAGCATATCAGTCAACGAGAACGGGGTTGAAATCTTCTTCCCAAGGCAGTCCCCACTTATTGAGTGCCTGCATAAACGGGTCGGGGTCGAACTCCTCGATATTGTAAACGCCGGCTTTGTTCCACTGTCCCGTCATAATCATCATAGCACCAATCATTGCCGGAACACCTGTTGTATAAGAAATAGCCTGAGAACCGACTTCTTTATAACATTCCTGATGGTCACAAATATTATAAAGATAATA
>WFLZ01000298.1 GCA_009177225.1 Clostridia bacterium | reverse complement strand
CGATTAGTAACTTTTAATCCTCTACTCACCCATTCAAAAAATATTATAAAGTAGGGGCCATCACTGTTCTGCTTTTCAAGAAGTTCAATATCAGGAACTTTCTGATTTCCGATTGCTTTTATTGCAAAAGCGTACATTCCGTCAGCAGTGGATTTTTTCTTTATATGGTCATCAACCTTATTTCTAAGTATTCCAGTATACGATTTTTTATAATCCGAAATAATGCCTTTCCACTCGGATTCTGTAAAATCATTTTCTGAAATAATTTTTTTATAGTCAGTCCGAAACTGTTCATATTTGCTTTTAAGAGAGGGCAGTTCATTGCTATACTTTTCAGACAGTATCCGTGAATTATCTTTCTGTTGTTTTGCAGTAACAAGTTTTCGGCTTATATCGGCATAAATCTCCGTTTTTTCATTTTTTATTGTCTGTGCCGATACAAAAGCATTTTCTGCTTCTTCTGCTGTAGGATAGTCCCTTGACTGTTCCAGTTCTTTCAATACAGCCTGACTTCCTGTAAGTCCGGCTTTTATTTCTGAAACCCTACTGAATTCCTGCTCAATATCAGCGTTCAGACTTTTCTTTTCTTCTGCCGAATCTTTAAGAACTTTTTCCGCTTTTTTCAGTATATCCGCATTTTTCTGTAATATTTCGCCCTCTGCTCTTATGTCTGATTTCCAGCCGGAAATAATTTTCTCCGCCTGATTCAAAGTAATAGTTTCCGGAACATCAGGAATAACCTTTGTCATATGTACACGGAGTTTTTCAAGTATTTCACTGAAATTCTTCTCACGCTCCATGAGAAGTTCCGAAGCAGAACCAGCTTTACCGGACTTATTCTGCTGAATTTTCTGAAGTCCGGAAACTTCTTCCGCAAGCAATTCAATAACTTCACGGGTAAGATTCTGATGCACACCGGAAAGTCTACACGGATTAGGGTGTTCAAGAGAACCGCACACGGGACAAGGTTCATTCGGCTTTAATTTTTCCCTTGCAATAAATCCTGCCTGTGCGTCCAGAAAAGCCGTTTGTTTNGCTGTATACTCCGCACTTTTGTCAAGATATTCCTGACGGGCGGTCATATAATCCTGCTGNGCCTTTTCNGCNTTTTTTCTTTGTGAAATCAGGTCTTTTTCCGCTTTCAGTGCCGACCTGATATCTTCGGAAATCCTTTCCGTTTCTTCACTTTTTGCCTTCCACATCAATAAACGCTGTTCTGCATCTGAAAATTCATCTGCCGTTTTTCTGCATTCGTTTTCTGCTACTTCAAGTCCGGAAAGTTTTTCCTGCAAACAAAGCAAGTCACGGTCTGCCTTTTTCNGTTCTGCTTNTTTCNGCAATATTTCTTTTTCGGTTTTTTCAGTTNTTTTCNGNATATCAAGNGTTTTATTCACACGCTCTGATACCTGTGCAAACATCTGCAAAGCGGATTCCTTTTGTTTGCGTGCTTCTGATTCTTCATTTGATGTACTAATATATATTTTTTCAAGTTCCGGAAATATTTCCTGCTGTTCCCTGAGTTTCATTTCAGTATCTGAAAGTATATTTTCAGCGTCTGAATATCTCTGATAAACCGTATTTATCTCATAGGCAGAATTTATTTTTTTCATCAGAATTTCCGCATTTCTGATTTCTGTTTCTTCCTTTTCACATTCTGCAATATCCTTTTCAGCCTTTTCAAGCTGTTCAAATAATTTCATAAGATTTT
>WFLZ01000227.1 GCA_009177225.1 Clostridia bacterium | reverse complement strand
TACGAGGCTTGACTCAGGTCACAAATTGGGTCAGGCTTAAATTTGCTGCCATGAACTTGAAAAAGTTCGCAATTCGGAGGTGGAATGAGGTTGGTGACCTCNGTTTTCACNTCGTTTTTCCTCTCTTTTCAAGAATTACTCTTTGTTTTTAATTTTACTTAAAACTTCAACCCCGATTTCTATTCCGAAATCGGGTTTTTTCGACAGACTGAAATGCTGTCTTTAACGGACAGCATTAATATTTTATGTTCAGCTTGCAAAAGCGTACATCATATATACAATATTTGCAAGATTGCTCAGACCTGAATCGTCACCATAAGAAGCGAGTTTCCAGCTATCTCCCTTTAATTTTACGACGTAAATCCAACCTTTGTTTTTCTTTTCATCGTCTTTGCCCTTTAATTTCATTTCAATCTTAACCTTGTAAGCTTTTTTTACTTTTGCATCAAAATCGTCATCATATTCTTCTTCGAGTTTTTCAAGTTCAGATTTCTTTACTTTCTTTTTATCAAGGAATTTTACAGAAAGCTTTACATTTTTTCCGAGGTCGTCCTCAAGTTCTTCTCTGGCTTCTTCAAGACTGTCGTCCATTTCTTCGATGAAATCTTTCCAGTCCTCATCTTCTTCCTTTAATGTTTCTTTAAGTTCTTTTACTGCGTCGTCGGGAAGAACTGCCGAGAATATCTTTTCCGACTTGCTTTTATTGAACCCTTTTATAAAGTCATTCACGGGCTGTTTGTAGCCACCGCCGAGAGATGAAACGATAAGACAAATAACAAAAATAAAAGCAACAATTACTATTGCGGTAACAATAAACTGTTTTTTATTGTTGTTTTTCGGAACAGAATCCATATTCTGCATCTGACAGTCACAAATCATACCGTCAGGAATTTCTTTTCCGCAGTTGGAGCAAAATGCCATATTATATAACCTCCGTATAAAATTATTCTTTCAAAATTTTATCACAAAAATATCACATTGTCAAGCTAAATATGTCATGACATGACATGAAAATCAATAATTCAGCATATTGCATAAAACATAAAGGATTTTTTATTATAAAATGAAAACAGGCATATTCTTAAATACAGAAATATGCCTGTTTTTCTATTTTTTTACTGGTGGAGCATAGGGGATTCGAACCCCTGACTTCCACACTGCCAGTGTGACAAAATGCCTTTTTTGGATTTTTTCAACTGAGTAATCTCCGATTTTTCGGTAATGGATTTTTATAAGTTTGTGCTGCTTTTTGTTTTTGATAAATAATAATGGTCAAAACAAAGTGCAGTTAATTTTCCATTATGC
>WFLZ01000316.1 GCA_009177225.1 Clostridia bacterium | reverse complement strand
CAGCTCTTCCCACGGCAGTATAACTCTTTCCTGACCGCATTGTTTACAGACTTTTTTCATTCTGATTTTTCACCTCTTTTTGTTTTCAGGATTCTTTTTCAGCTTGTTTCACTCTCGCCCCGTGCCGTCTGCTGCCGTTTCCGGCTCTTGTTGGTCGGTGACTGCTGTGTATTCCTGCTGTGGGATAGGGCTGATTCAAGGCTCAACCCTTCAGAAGCCTTTTCATTCTTCAATGTAAACTCCGCATTCGCCGAGAAGGTCAATGATGTCTCCTGTGTAGCCGACAATTCCCTCGTATCTGAGCCGTACGTCCAGTATTTCGGTTACAGGATAGTCACGCTGAATTTCTTCAAATGACTTATAATCAGCGTTGCAGACCTCGTTGAATGCCTCTAAAATCTGTTTCAGCATNTGGTTCACCTCTTCCAGTATTCAGTTTTTTGTATTTTTTTACCAATACAACCAAAGAAAAAGGCACGTTCAGTTTCTTCACGAATGTCCCAGTAATATTTGCATTGCACGGTAAAGCCGTCCTGTGCTATATCAAATATGGCATAAGGATATTCGGCATCAGGATTTTCATTTTCAGCAAGACAGCAGTTATTCCACACGGCGAATACTATGTATCCATTTATATTTGAACCAATGTGAATGTTTTCTTTCACTCTGTCAAGGTCATCCGGTTCAAAGCCCGATTTTTCATAGTCACGGAGCTTGCATAAAGCCACGTATAAATTGCCGCTGACTTCTTCAAGGTTCACGCCACGACAGCTCCATGTGCCGTCAGAGTTTATTTTTGTAAGCATCAGCCAGCCCTCCTTTCTTCTGCGTCAAGGAGCAGGTAATCAATGCTCAAGCCCAGCGTGACCGCTATGCTTATAATCATCTGCGTTGACGGGTTGAAATCATCTTTTTCAAGGCGTGAGATATACGGCTGGGAAGTTTGTGTTTTCTGTGCAAGTTCGGTCTGGGTGTAGCCGAGTTCCTCACGGCGGTGCTTTATTTTCTGTCCGAGTGTCATAGAATCAGCCCTTTCTGTATAAGGAAGTCTTGTATCTCTGGATTGATGACATTGAAACGGCAACACCCTGTTCAGCAAGAAACTCCTTGATTTCCTCGTAGGTGTATCTTCTTGAAAGTATCATGTCGTCAACTGCCGTGCGGAGTTCCGTATCAAGTCTGCTGATGATACTGTGTGTTCTTCTGGACGGCGGTTCAGGGTCATACACATCACCGATAATATCGGGAGCAGGCTTTTCAAGTACCGGCATTATTGCCTTTACCGTCTCGCTTACCGCAACAGCCACCGTTTTTGCGATAATTTCCTCAAGGTTTATATTTCCGTAACCGCCGGTGTGTCTGATTTCAGGAAGTACCTCATCAAACAC
>WFLZ01000247.1 GCA_009177225.1 Clostridia bacterium | reverse complement strand
TTATGAACGTGGTATAATAAATGTACAGTAATATATTTCTTTCCTTTCTGTTTAATCTTATTTTTTCAAAACGGCAGATTATAAATGGTCTGCCGTTGATTGTATATGGAGGATTTTTATGAAACTTACAAAGAAAAAAGAAAAAGAATTCGCTGCGAAAATCAGGGATATCAAAGAGCTTGAACAGCAGAAGAAACAGCTCGGTGAAACTATTGACGGGCTGAAAGACGAAATCAAAGCGTACATGGACAGGAACAAAACAACAGAACTTGAAGTGGGTGTATTCACAGTTCACTATGCCGAAACTGCATCCGAACGTTTTGACAGCAAGGCATTCAAAAAGGACAACGAGGAACTNTATACAGAATATCTCAAAACAACCACAACAAAACGCTTTTCCATCACATAAACAATTATGGCTGAAAATCCGAAAAAACTCTACGCAATGGCGGCAAATGCCGGACTTGTCGAACACGGCAACAAGGAAGACCCGTTCCATCAGATTGTCTACAACGTGACCGGAAAGACTTCCGTGAAAGAACTGACAAAACGTGAAGCAAAACTGGTTGAAGCCGAAATCATAAGGCACACCGGTGATAATGTTTCCGGCGACAGAATCAAGAATCAGGAAGCAGTTCCGGACATGATGTCACCTGCCCAACAGTCACTGGCGTGGCGGTTGATGTACCAAATCAGGCGATATGATGTGAAAGTTTCCAATAAGTCGGTTGGTGCAAGGCTCGCCGGAGTAGTCCGGAAGAACCTTAAAATCTCCGCATCAGACACCGAACCTCTGAAATGGGTCAATGCAGAGAACGGAAATAAATTAATCGAAACACTCAAACGTTATGTTACCAGTGCAGAAAAAAAGTACAGGCGACAGCAGTCGCAGAAGTAACAGAAATATGGTATAGCTGATTTGAAACAGTCAGCTATACCGTATTTTTTAAGGAGGGATTGTCTTGGATATTGAAAAAATCATCAGCCTTGAACAGCTTTCCGGCGACCAGAAGGAACTCGCTGAAACTGTTGGGCTTGAAGCTTACATAAAACTTGTGGTGAACTATGGTGGCAGTCATATATATATCAATAAAGCTGATACACTAACCAGAGAAAACCGAAATTCTGAAATCAAGGAAAAATTTGACGGTTCAAATTATCGTGAATTAGCGAGAGAATATAATCTTTCCGAAATAACAATAAGGAATATTGTAGATAAAAAAATTCGTCAAATCAAATCCCAACCTTTTGACGGACAGATGGAATTCAAAATATGATGTTCTCACTTATTTCCGACCAAATAATTTATTTTAGTAATTTATTTCCCCTATATTTAATTTATGTGCTATACTGATATTGAAAAAATATTGGTATGGCACTTTTTTAGGCGGTGAGAATATGGAAATAGGATACATTATAGAACTTGCGTTATCAATCGGAATAGGAGTTATCACGTTTTTTCTGAAGCGTACTATTGATGAACTTGATTCGTGTAAGCGTGATATCATAAAAATCAAAGAGGACTACATCACAAAAGAGGATTTTTTTCGTGAGCAGAACGAAAANCGNNGNAAATTAGACNGNATNATGGANATTCTNNTNGANGTCAANGGNGANATAGGAAATGGATAAGGAAACACTCAACAGACGAATTTCAGCAGGAAATTTCGTGGAAAACAACGGCTCTGTACTCAGGACTGTGAACCTTCTGAAAACGA